>CAVDWN010000027.1:0-11002 GCA_963612535.1 Sphaerochaetaceae bacterium | reverse complement strand
TTGCTGTTGCCGTTTCAATTTCCGGGTGAACACGATAGAATACAGGCTTGTGTCTAATGGAAGGAAAGGGATGGCGAAGCTCCAGGCCAAGATTGCGTTTCTGCCAGTTGCGCTGCTTGCGCTTCTTCTTGCTGTTGCCTGCTCCTTCTCACTTACTGCCTGCTCTTCCCAAAGCGCATCTTCGGCGGCTACCGACGATAGCCGCCCGGTGATACAGGTTGGGTCGGACAATTACCCGCCCTACAACTACCTCGACGTTAACGGCACGCCCACGGGCATCGACATCGATATCCTTACCGAAGCGTTCGATCGCATGGGCTACCAGGTGAATTTTTCCTACATCAACTGGGAAGACAAGAAAACGCTGCTTGCCAACGGCGAGATCGACGTGGTGTGCGGCAGCTTCAGTATGGACGGGCGCGAAGACGACTACCGGTGGGCCGGGCCGTACATGACCAGCCGCGAAGTGGTTGCGGTCGACCCTGAAAGCTCCATACAGACGCTGGCCGACCTTGCCGGCAAAACCGTTGCCGTGCAAACCACTACGCAGCCCGAGAAGATCTTCCTGAACAACACCAACCCGAACGTCCCAGAAATCGGCAAGCTCTACAGCGTGGGCGACCGAATGCTCATGTACCCGCTGGTTTCGAAGGGCTACGTGGATGCCCTGGCCGCGCACGAGGCTTCCATCCTGCAGTACGAGAAAGATTATTCGGTAAGCTACCGCATCTTGGACGAGAGCCTCAAAGACGTGGGCCTGGGCTACGCGTTCGACAAGAACGATACGCGCGGCATTGCCGAGCAGCTGGACGCCACCCTAAGCCAGATGCACGAAGACGGCACCTTGGCCAAGATCGTGGGCCAGTACCTGGACAACGCCGAAAAGTACCTTACCGTGGATGCTTCCGATGAATAAGCAGCAGGAAACATACCAGCCCCAATCTCAGGGCAGGAAGCGCCTGCTGTTTGCCCTCGGCATCGCCATCGGCGTGCTGGGCGTCATCATTTCCCTGGTACTGGTGTTCCAAAGGTCGTACAGCGAATTCGAGGAACGCGCTTCGGGCACCATTTCGTACGTGGGGCGCCAAAGCGCAATCTACGACTTGTACAACTACGCCTCTACCGGCAAAAGCTCGATTAGGGGCTTCGATGCCGCTGCCAGCCTGGCGCGCTATGTCCAATCAGACCCCAATGTCCTAACCGGCAGCGGTCTTGCCGCACCTGTAAGCGACCTGCGCCTTACCGGCGCGGTGGTGCTCGATGGCCAGGGCGCCATTGTTGCATCCTATTACCCAGGCGGCCTTCCGCAGGAAGTAATCGAGCGCATCGAAAGCGATGCCGTGCGCGGCGTTACCTCCCATTCGAAGAAGGAGTACTTCACGCGCATAAGCCTCTCCGACGGTTCGGTGGTCGATCTTGCGGCGGCGGACCGCTTGGACGCCTCGGGCGTGGTGGTTTCCCTGTACCACACCTCTGCCGCGTACGTTGATAAGTATTATCTTTCCATCCAGACCCTGCTCGACGGCTACGACCTTTCCGACAACGGAACCATCGTGGTTGAATCCGAGGGGCAGATTGTCGCTTCCAACAAGCAGGAGGTAATCGGCCACACCATCGCCGATGGCTCGGTTGAAGACGATGCGGTGGTGGAAGCGCTGAAGGCCCAGGGCGCGCAAGGCAAGCTTACCCTGGTCAGCTGCGAGTCGGGGCTGTACTTCGGCACCATCGGCAAAGCGCGCGACAACTACCTCTACGAGTACGTGCCGGCAACGCATATGCTCTCCGAGATGGCAATCTACGTTGTGGTGTTCATCGCCCTCTACGTTGCCGTTGCCCTTCTTATCGTGGGCTCCCGCAACAGGTCCGAGCGCAAGTACCTGAACGAGCGCATGGAAATGGAGAAGCGCTATTCCGAGCAGCTTGCCGAATCGGCCCAGCGCGCCAAGGAAGCCAACGAGGCGAAAACCACGTTCCTGCAAAGGATGAGCCACGACATCCGCACGCCCATCAACGGCATCATCGGTATGGTGGAAGTGGCCGAGCGCTGCCCGGACGACCTGCAAAAGCAAATCGAATGCCGCGACAAGATCCGTGATGCCTCTGCTCTTCTGCTTGGCCTGGTGAACGAGATCCTGGACATGAGCAAGCTGGAAAGCGGCAAGATCGTGCTGGACAACCAGCCCTTGGACCTGTGCACCACCGTGGACTCCATGTTCCCCGTGCTGGAGCAGCAGGCTGCGCAGCGCGGCGTCACCTTCATCAGCATCCCGTACCAGATAGAGCATCGCTATATCGTTGGCAGCGCAACGCACATCAAGCGTCTGGTTATGAACATCCTTTCCAACGCGGTGAAGTACAACAAGCAGGGCGGTACCATTACCACTTCCTGCAAGGAAACCGCGTTCGATGGGAAGAACGCCACCTATCTGTTCACCTGTGCCGATACCGGCATCGGCATGAGCGAGGAATTCCAGAAGCATCTGTTCGAGCCCTTTGCGCGCGAGCTTTCCGGCCCGGGCGCCAACGTGAACGGAACGGGTTTGGGCATGCCCATCGCCCGCCGTTTGGTGGAGCTTATGGGCGGCAGCATTACCTTCGAAAGCCAGCAGGGGGTTGGCACCACCTATTACATCGAGGTCACCCTGCCGGTGTGCGAAGCCAGCGATGTTGCGCCGGCAGCGGATCCTACCGAGGTTCCCAGCATCCAGGGGCTGAACGTGCTTCTGGTTGAGGACAACGACCTGAACCGCGAGATTGCCCAGTTCCTGCTTGAAGACGCCGGGGCAAAGGTTACCGTGGCCGAAAACGGCCGCGTGGCGCTCGACGTGTTCAAGGCCTCCGAGCCCGGCACGTTCGATGCCGTGCTGATGGACGTGCTGATGCCGGAAATGAACGGCTACGAGGCAACCAAGGCGCTGCGTGCTGCCAACCGCCCCGATTCCGACCTGCCCATCATCGCCATGACGGCGAACGCCTTCACCGAAGACAAGCTTACGGCGCGCGAGGCGGGAATGGACGCCCACCTTGGAAAGCCCATCGAGGCACCGCTGCTGATGAAGACGCTGGCCGAGTGCACCCGTGCATACCGGGCATCGAAACAGGCTGGGCCCGATGCCGGGGAAACGGAGCCGAGCAATGGATAGCAGCAAGATGGATGCCGGCAAGAAAGTGCAGGTTACCCGCGCGCAGGCCGAAGAGGAAATAGGCCATCTGAGCAACGTGTTTCCCGTGGTGCGCCTTCTTGATGCCCAAAGCGTCGAAGAAGAGGAAAGCTGCCTGCTGCACGGCGAGGGCTGCCCTTGCATGCGCAAGGTTGCCTGCGAGGTTCTGCAAAGCGGCGGCCAGGAAACGCGCACGCTGCGCATGGGCGACAACGAGCACCGCGCCACCGTCCGCTACCTGGAGGTAGACGGCCAGCCGCATGTTCTTCTGTATGCCCTGCCCGTGGAATCTCACGAAGAGCCTTCGGTCGACCCGGCCCTGCTGTACATCGATCCCTTAACCGGCGTGTACAACCGCCGCTTCTACGAAGACAAGGTGCGCCGGCAGCGCATGTTCGCGGGCGTTGCTGTCATCGACTTGGACGACTTCAAGCTGGTGAACGATGCGCTGGGCCACCATGCGGGCGACCTTGCCATCACCGCAGCGGCGCGCGCCATGAAAAGCCGGGTTCGCGAGTCGGACATCCTGCTGCGCTACGGCGGTGACGAGTTCGTGCTGGTGCTTCCCAACATCTCGGAAGAAGACTTCGCCCGCAAGCTCGAGTCCATCTCGAAGCAGGTTTCCCAAACAACGGTGCCCGGCTACGACCAGATGTCGCTTTCCGTCAGCATCGGCGGCGTGCTTTCCAACGGCTCTTCGGTGGAAGAGGCGGTAAGGCGCGCCGACGCCCTGATGTACCGCGCCAAGCAGCGGCACAGCTCCGTTATCACCGAAGCCGATGTGGCCGATGCCCCCGAATCCCGCGATCCGCTGCTGCTCATCGTGGACGACTCGGAAATGAACCGCGAGATCCTGAAGGAAATGCTGCACGATGAGTACGAGATCATCGAAGCGGAAAACGGCAAGCAGGCCATTTCCTACCTAGAGCAGTACGGGGCCGAGATATCGCTGGTGCTGCTGGACATCATCATGCCGGTGGTGAACGGCTTCGAGGTGCTTTCGCGCATGGTGCGCAGCGGCTGGATCGAGGACATCCCGGTAATCATGATATCCAGCGAGGAATCGGACGAAGCGGTTCTGCGCGCCTACGAGCTGGGCGCATCCGACTACATCGGCCGCCCGTTCGATATGCGCGTGGTGCGTCAGCGCGTAAGCAACATCATGCGCCTGTATGCCCGCCAGCGCCGCCTGAGCAACCTCCTTGCCCAGCAGTACTACGAGCGCGAAAAAGACAGCAACATGCTGGTGAACATCATGGGCGGCGCAATGGAGCTGCGAAACGGTGAAAGCGGCCCGCACGTGCTGCATGTGCGCAATCTTACCGATATCCTGCTGGAACGCCTGGTGCAGAAGACCGACCGCTACCCTCTTTCCAGCGCCGAGCGCAACACCATCGCCATGGCCAGCACCCTGCACGACATAGGCAAGCTCGCCATCGCCGACGAGGTGCTGAACAAGCCCGGCACCTTAACGCCCGAAGAGTTCCAGGCCATGAAGGCGCACACCACCCTGGGCGCCGACATGCTGGAAAAGCTGAACATGTACTCCGACAGCCCTGTTCTGCTGAAAACCGCGCATGACATCTGCCGTTGGCATCATGAGCGGTGGGACGGCAGCGGCTACCCGGACGGCCTGAAAGGCGACGAGATCCCCATTTCCGCCCAGGTGGTCTCTATGGCCGATGTCTACGATGCGCTTACCAGCGAGCGCGTGTACAAGCATGCCGTCGGCCATGAAGAGGCCATGCGCATGATCCTGAACGGCGAATGCGGCGTGTTCAACCCGCTTCTGATCGAATGCCTGGTAGACGTTCAGGAGCGCATCCGTATAGAGATCGAGGAACCGACGTTGACCCCCCCTCTTCAATGTCGATAGGAACCAGTAACTAGGAACCAGTAGCAAGGAGTTGAGCCGATGAGCGCAATCCAAGATGCATATAACCAGATTGGCGCCGATTACGAAGATGTGCTGAAGCGCCTGATGAACGAGCAGTTGGTGGCACGATTCCTGGGGAAGTTCCTGGAAGACCAAAGCTTCGCCAGCCTGCAGCAGGCGCTTTCCGCAGGCGACGCCCAAGCCGCCTTTATGGCGGCGCACACGCTGAAGGGCGTATGCCAGAACCTGGGGCTTTCGAACCTGTTCGTTCCCGTGAACGAGCTTACCGAGGCGCTGCGCGGCGGTTCCCTGGAAGGCTCCGATGCGCTGTTCGCTTCGGTGCAGGTAGAATACGGCAATACGGTAGATGCGCTGAAGGCTGCCCTGCAGTAGCGCTTCAGCGACGGATTGGCCCGGAAGGGTCGTTGGCTCTATCGCAGATTCCCACCTCAAAATACTGTTTAACGTGCGAGAATAGGGAACAGCCCTTACCAACAGGAGAAAAGATGGCTGATAAAAAACTGGAAAGCAGCGCCGTCAGCGCATTCTGCGGCAGCATCGCAACCATGCTGGCCGCCGGCGTCCAAACCGACGAAGCGGTGCACATGCTCTCGGAAAACCGCGCGCAGTCCCATTTCAAGCGCGCGTGCGACGCCGTGTACGCCAAGCTGGTTGAAGGCGCCGACCTGGCAACTTCCATGGAGGCAAGCGGTGCCTTCCCTACCTACGCCGTGGAAATGGTGCGCGTGGGCGAATCGGCCGGCCGCACCGAGCGCGTGCTGCGCAGCCTGGGCCGCTATTACGAAAGCGAGCGCCGTAGCTTCGCCAAGCTGAAAAGCGCCGTAGGATATCCGGCCGCGCTGCTGTGCATCATGAGCATCATCCTGGCGTTCACGGTTGCCTTCATCTTACCCATCTTCACCAGCACGTACGAGAACATGTCCGGCTCGCTTACCGCCGGCTCGTTCAGCATGGTAAGCGCTTCGGTGGTCATCGGCTGGGTTGCCCTTGTCCTGGTGCTCATCGCCACCGTTGTGGCGCTCGTCATCTCCGGCATGGCCCGCAGCCAGGGTGGCCGTACCCGCGTTTCCTCCATGATGGAAAAGCTTCCCCTTACCAAGCAGGCCATGTACCAGATGGCTCTTTCTCGCTTCACCAACGCCCTTTCTTCCTTCGTCGCTTCCGGCGTGCAAGAAGAAGAGGCGCTGCGCCAGGCCCTGGCAACGGTGGAGCACCCGGAGTTGAAGGCCAAGCTCGAAGCCGCCCTGCAGAGCATGATCGACCTGGACAACCCGCGCAGCTTGGGCCAGGCCATCGTGGAAACCGAGGTGTTCGAGCCGGTGTACGGCCGCATGCTTCTTATGGGCACGCGCTCCGGTTCCACCGACGAGGTGCTGGGCCATCTTTCCGACATCTTCTTCGACGATGCCAACGACCAGATCGATTCCGCCGTCGATTCCGTGGAACCCACGCTTGCCGCGTTCCTCACCATTGCGGTGGGCGCTACGCTTGTTGCGGTTATGCTGCCGCTTATCGGCATTATGGGATCCATCGCGTAGGGAACGCAGGCTGCTATGTTTCACGAGATCACAGATACCCAGCTGAAGCGCCGCCGCACGCGCCGTGCTGCACTGGCCTGCATCGTGGTGCTGCTGGTGGTTGCCGCGTGCCTGGCGTTTACCGCCGTGCAGGCCAACGCGCGCGAGCAGGGCGCCCTGGCCTTGCACGATTCCGTCGTGAACGCGGCCAAGCAGTGCTGCGCCATCGAAGGCACCTATCCCAGCTCGCTTGAGCATTTGGAGCAGAACTACGGCCTTTCCATCAACCACAACGACTACCTGGTTTCCTACGAGTCGTTCGCCGACAACGTCATGCCTACCGTGGTGGTGACGCCCCGATGAGCAGCGAAGCAGGAAAGTACGCCGAAAACCGCGTGGACGCTCTTTCTTCGGTTGCCCGTGCCAGCCAAGCGGGCGCCGGGTCAACGTCGCCGAAGCACGTGTTCTCGGCAATCGTGATGGGCGTGTTCTTCGCGGCCTTGCTGCTGGCGCTTATCGCCGGCGTGCTGGTGTACAAGCATGTTACCGACGTGCAAACCCAGGCCAACTCCCAGCGCGAGGGAATCGGGCTGGTTGCCAACGCCGTGCGCGCCAACGACGCCTCGGGCGCCATAGCGGTGGGGCAGGGGCCGGAAGGCCGCAGCCTGGTTGTGGTGGAAAAGCTTGCGTCGGGCACCTACGAAACCCGCTTCTACCTGTACCAGGGCAAGGTGCTGCAGGAATACAGCCTTGCCGGCAGCATGTACACGCCCGAGCGGGCCAGTACGGTAACCGAGTCCAACTCGTTCGACTTCACCTACAGCCACGGGCTGCTTTCCGTTTCCACCGACCAGGGCACCGCCGAAGTTGCCCTGCGATCTTTGCAAGGGGGCGAATAGCATGGCCGCATTGAAACGGGGCAAGACACCCTGGACCAACACCGCCTTCATGATAGAGGCGCTGGTGCTGCTGTTCGTGCTGGTGGCATCGCTTGCGGTGTTCACCTCGCTGTTCGCCTATTCCGCCAACAGCGCCCAGCAGGCCCAGCGCATATCCGATGCAACGGCCATCGCCCAGAACGCCGCCGAGGAGTTCAGCGCCAATCCCGCCTCGGTCGAAGGCGGCAAAAGCGTCGGTGCGGCGTCAAGCGCGCAGGCCGAAGGTTTCGCCGTTTCCTGCGACGTAACGGCCCAGCCTCAGACGGCAGGCACGTTCTATTCCGCGCATATCACCGTGTCCGACAGCCAGGGCGAAGCCTGCGCGTTGGATGTTGCCCGATACGTGGAAGGGGGCGAATAGCATGTCGAAGCGAAACGAAGGCGTGCGCATCGGCCCCGTAAGCCTGGTAACGCTTATATCGGTGCTGCTTCTGGCAGTGCTGGCCATGCTGTGCGTTACCACGGCAAACGCCACACGCACCATGGCCGACCGCCAAGCGGCAAGCGTTGCCGAAACCTACCAGCTCGATGCGTGCGGCCAGGCATTGCTTGCCGGCGTGAACGCGCAGGTTGCGGGCACGGCATCTGCCGCCGATGCCGCCGCTGCGGTTTCAAGCCAGCTGCCGAAGTTGCAGCAACAGGCGCTTGGCACGGCAGGCGGGCAAGACGTGCAGCTCAGCGCCAAGGTCGAAGGCGCAACCGTGGTTTTCACGGCCGCGCTTCCCAGCGGCAAGACGCTCAACGGGGCTATCGCCCTTAACGAAAACGGTACGGCCTCCATTTCCGAATGGAAGCTTTCCACAACCCAGCAGGCAACCGAACAGACCTTATGGTCGGGTTCTTCCGGGAACCAGTAGTGCAAGGAGCATAGAACATGCAGCTTGAAGAGCTTTTGGAAAAGATGATCAAGGCAAAGGCTTCCGACATCTTCATCAATGCCGGTTTGCCGTTGTCCTACCAGGCAAGCGGTGTGCATATGCGTACCGAAACCGATCCGCTTACCCCGGCAGATGCCAAGGAGTACATCCAGGGCATCTACAAGCTGGCGGGCCGCAATATCGCCATCTTCGAGGACAACATCAACCACGACGACGACTTCAGCTTCGCCATTGCCGGCGTTGGCCGCTTCCGCGCCAACATCTTCCGTCAGCGCGGCAGCTACGGTGCCGTTATCCGCGTTATCCCGTTCGGCTTGCCCAACCCCGTGGAAATGAACATCCCCGACACGGTTATGGACCTTGCCAGCACCACCAAGGGCCTGGTACTGGTAACGGGCCCGGCGGGCAGCGGCAAGAGCACCACGTTGGCTTGCCTGCTGGATCGCATGAACAGCCAGCGCACGGGCCATATCATCACCATGGAAGACCCTATCGAGTACGTGCATAAGCACAACAAATGCATCGTTACCCAGCGCGAGATCCCTACCGATATCGCAACCTACTCCGAGGCGCTGCGCTCTGCCATGCGCGAAAGCCCCGACGTTATCCTTCTGGGCGAAATGCGCGATGCCAACACCATCGGCACTGCCATGAACGCTGCCGAGATGGCCCAGCTGGTGCTTTCCACCCTGCACACCACCAGCGCCTCCGACACGGTAGAGCGCATCGTGGATGCGTTCCCCGCAAACCAGCAGCGCCAGGTGCGCATCCAGCTTTCCATGGTGCTGCAGGCGGTTGTGTGCCAGCAGCTGGTACCCACCGAAGACGGCAAAACCGTTCCGGTGTTCGAGGTCATGATCATGAACACCGCTATCCGCAACCTTATCCGCGAGGAAAAGTCGTACCAGATCGATTCCGTCATCGCCTCCAACGGCAAGAACGGCATGCAGACCATGGACCAGGGCCTCTACAACGTGTACAAGGAAGGCAAGATCTCCAAGGAGATCGCCCTGCGTTACGCCAACCATCAGGAAGCCCTGCTTCGCCGCTTCGAGGCAGAGGGCCTGTAGCACCTAAGCCCTGCCAACGCATAAAACGCATCGGCCTCCCGCTTCCCCGGAAAGGAAGGTGGGCGCACTCCGAAGCCTGCCGCAAACTGCGGCAATGGGCCACGAGGCGCCCCTTCAACACCGGGGAAGCGGGAGGCTTACTTATATCCTGGGGTTATGGGAAGCGGCTGCCGCTGCCAAAAAAATGAACATGTTCCATCCTTTTCACGTGGGCTTTTGGGTTATGATTTTTCAGGGGTCTCGTCTGAGGAGGGGAAGATGAGAGTAGAGGATCTTCGCTATTTCGAGCATCTTGCCGAAGTGCTGAACTACACGCGCGCGTCGAAAGACCTGAGCATTTCGCAGCCCACGCTTTCGTTGGCCATCAAGCGCCTGGAAGACGAGTGGGGCGTTCAGCTGTTCTCCCGCAACCGTTCCACGGTAGAGCTCACCGAAATCGGCCGCGACATCTCCGATTGCGTCACCGGCGCCCTGCGCAGTCTGGATAGGGCACGCACCTTGGCGGAAGAATCGCTGGGCACCGAAAACGCCGTTATCAACCTGGGCACCATCCACGCTATGCAGGGCAAGTTCTGGTCGCAGGCGCTTATCGAGTTCCGCAAGGCCAGCTCCTACGACCCGTACATCACCGTTACCCAGGCGTACTCGCGCGAGCTGCTGCGCCGCCTGCGCACCGGCCAGCTCGACGTTGCCTTTGCCAGCCGCATCGACGATTCGTCCGACCTGCGCTACAACCTGTGCTGGAGCCAACCGCTGGTGCTGGGCGTTAACCGCAAGCACCCGCTGGCGAAGAAGAAGGATGTTTCGCTGGAGGACCTGAAGGGCGGCTCGGTGTTCTCGTACAACCCCGCTTCGCCGGTGTACCACGAGGTTCAAGATCTTATCGAAGGCTATGGGCTAAACGTGGAATTCGCCTACGACGACGAGATCACGCTTTCCTCCCTTGTTGCAGCCGATGAATCGCGCCTGGCGCTGTTCTGCTACTCGCTGATGATCAACGCGTTCGACGACGTGGTGTGCGTGCCCGTGCGTGAAGCCCCGGTAGACTTCCACAAAACCTATGTGGTAAGCCGCGATGAGGGCCGTCAGCCGAAGGTTGTGCAGGAATTTATAGATTTTATGAGCGCATATAGATTTCCCCGCTTGCTTGGTTAATAATAGAACGCGTTCTAAAACATGTTCAAAACGCGTTCAGCCCGAAGAGGCCATCCCGCACAGGGGGAGCGCGTTTACGAAGCAGCTTTGGAGGGGAAGCCCATGTCGTACAACCAGCACAGCCAGAACGGCAACACCAAGCTTTCTGCCCCTGCTCAGGCAAGCGCCAACATCAAGGCAGCTCCCATGCCGCCTGCCGCGCAGGAGCAGGAACTGCTTCCGTTCGCCCGCAAGGTTCGCTGGTTCGCGCTTGGCTTGCTCGGCGGCATCTTCGGCATGATGGGCGCCCTTATCTTCCAGGGCAGCCTTACCCAGGGCAACCGCAAGCAGGCCGAATGGGCCACGTGGGCAGGCTTCGCCATCAACACGTTCGTGCTGGTGCTGCT
>CAVDWN010000026.1:0-11060 GCA_963612535.1 Sphaerochaetaceae bacterium | reverse complement strand
TGGTGACGACCGAGTACATGCCGGCCGAGGCCTCCGCCCCGCGCGGCGTGTCGCTAACGCAGTTCTTCGACCCATGAAAGGCAGCGAGCACTGTTCTCCCCGGCAGAGCGCTTACTCAGCCCCCTCGTTTTCTTTTGCAGAGTGCAAAAGTTCCGCTATCGCTTGAAGTTGAGCCGGGTCCACATCGGTTTCCCTTGCCTCGACTTCCTCGTTGAATAGGGCGCCAAGCACCATAAGCCTTCTATGGCAAGTTGTCTTATACGATAGGCTTAAAGAGTCTGAGTGGATTAGCCTTGCGTACAATCTTATAATTTCAGAAACGTCTAGCTTCATAGTATCCAGCTGAGCGGTTGGGACAAGCTCATTGTTTGGAAATGCCCGGCTAATCAAGAGATGATCACGGGACAGAGCAAGGCCGAACAAAAAGTAGTCTACATTGGCAGAGGGTTGCGACTGCGTCGTTGCCTTCAGTCCAACCATGGCTACATGTTCAGCTTCCTCGAACCGCCCGTCATCTAGAAGCCTATCCATATAACGGATGCAGCATTGAGGGGCAAGTTGGTTCATGACTGCGGTTTTTAGGACGTTTTCACTTGTTTCGCCTTTGCCGGGTCCATGCTTGTCGTCCAAGCCATAGGATTCTATCGACTCGAGAACTTTTGCCTTTGAGCGATACGCTCTTTCATCTTTAGGGCAGTCGCTCACAAAGTCGCAGGCAAGGTTGTAGGCCTCTGTCAGAAGATTGGTGGCATCATCTTTTCCCAACGTGCAGAGTTTCCTGTCTATTAGATAATCGATCGCGAACGTATATGCCCTCCAGCTTTTTCTGAATCCAGAAGATTTCAGGCGCTGGTAGCTAACCTCGGCGGCAGTCGCCTTGTCGATATCCTCTATGCCTAGGCCTTCGAAGAACGCTGGCGCTGGAAACATAGGTGCATACTCTACGGCATCGGCAAGAAGGTCGACATCGAACGGAAATAGCTGCAGTCCAAGTTGAACCACCTGGAACGCTTTGTTAGCGTTTTCGTTACGTAATGCGTCGATCCCTTCATTGTGGTAGTCCGATGCGTCTCTTAAATGTGTTTCATCGAATTGCTCAGTCATTCTCATTGTCTCCTTTTACGCGTTTTGCCTACATGACACTGTTTCTAAATCTTTCCATTGGGTTGAAGGGGGACGAGGCATGGCTCCTGTGTTCTCCCCGGAGGCTTGAGTTCCCGACAGCTGCCGCTTGATGGGACTAAGTTGCTAATGCTGCTGTCAGGATCGGCGGTATCCGGTTTAGCTGCATGCCGCTCGAGATCGCATTTCGCCGTGGCAATCATGCGAATGATGAGCCATGTTTTAAGATTGGCGCTTAAGTTAATCCTGCCGCCGTTGGTTTCCTTTAATTTGTTATGAACATGGTTTTCAACCCTAGCGTTTTCACAACGCACGAGCTCATCGAACTCTGCCTTGTAGTGGTAAGCGTCTATCTCGTGTGAGCTATTCACGATAAGTTTGGAATATTCCTTGTACATATCGAGTAAGCTTGTGACTGGAGCAGGTATTTTATCGGCCTGACTGGAATCTAGTGATAAGTTGACGTCAACCGTTTCATAGCCTTGCGTGGCTTGCGTTATGTTGGCACTGCTGTTCTTGTAGGCGCCAGTGGATTCGGTGCCATTTGATTGCTCCCGCCTCTTTTCCGCCTGCTCTTTTGCCAGCGAATCTGGGATCACGCGGACGGCCCTCATGACAGCGGCAAGCTCTTTGGATGTCAGTCCGTTGAGCTTTTCTTCCAACTCGGGGAACTGAGAGTGGATTAGTGTGTCTATGAATCGGTCGAGATAACCGCTCTTGTCGTCGAAAGGGGTCATGAGTTGGTTACTCGCACATTCGGCCTTTGCTTTTCCGTATTGGCGGTACGTTTCCAGTAATACAGCAAAGCAATCTGCGTAGTTGAAGCTCTCCAGCCGGGAATCGTTTTGGGTCAGTTGATCAAGGTCGTGCTTGATAATGGAGCTGAGGTTGACCCGGGGGAGGTCAATGTACGCACCGATCACCTTGTCCTCATAGCCTTCCAGGGACCGCTTCTTGCCGTTGAGTGCACGGGCTACAATCTTTCTGTCGCATGCAACAAGAAATACCAGCTTAGGGAGATCGAGTACGGCACCGATCAGCCAAAAAAGTCTGCAAATTTCTTTCTCCTGCAAGCGGTCGAGATTGTCTATTATTACAATTCTCGTCTCTACCCTTGAGGCGAGCAGCTTAGCCCGTAGGTCTTGTTTGCATTTCAGCAGGCTAGCATCGTTCCCTTTGCCCGATTCAGTCAGGCTGATGCCTGTTAGCTCTCCCAAAGTGTCCTCAACGTCTCTTCGCACGTTCTCGTCTGATATGTGTTGCAGCGCCCTATTCACTCCATAGGAAAGAACCGCTTTGGTGGCGCCTCCCAGGATTGGGGTAGCGTGCTGTTTGAGCCTGGAGAACGATTTTTTCACTGGTGCAGAGCGGCTGAACTTATCCTCGATCTCGTTGAGAAATTGAAGCGCTAGGGATTCTTGTGTTGGAAAGAACCAGGGGTTGAAGTACATTATCCGTCTGTTTGTGCAAGGCTCGGACTCTAATGACCCCGTGAATCTTTTGTTGCCCCAGCCTCTTTCAGGGGCGCCAAAACCAAGCTCCTCGAGCTCATAAACCACCTGCGATAGAAAGGTTGTTTTTCCGGACCCCCAACTTCCACAGAGACATATGGCGTTTCTTGTATTCGAATGATCGGGATTATCGCATAGCGATATTAGCCCACGGGCAAGGGAGGTTGCTTTTTCGCGGTATTTATCACCATCGGGAAAGTCCGTTTTGCGCTCTGTTGCCGGCAAACTTCCGGAGGGGATGCTTTCGGCAAATCTCTTGCCCAATAAGGAAGCTGACGATGCGCAGCTCATAGCGAACGCCTCCTGTTGTTTTCTATATAAGATGCGACCGTAGAACGCTGTAAGTTACCGTCGGCATATCCGGTGACTGTCCTAGGAGCATCCTGTATCGCGGTTTCCAAAGCCGCATCCCGACAGGCAAGTTCGAGTATATGTAGGCCGGACAGCAAATTCGCCGCCTTCTCGACCAATGGTGTCATCCATCGAGCAATGGTCGGTCAGATGAGGGCCATTACTTTTGGATTTTTAGCAACGCTGAAGGAGCTTGCCATCACGTCGGCATTGGGTTTTGTAATGCTTGTATCAGCTAGTATGCTTATCTGTGAAATGGCGCGCTGGTATCGTGCTAAGGGCATAGATTTGGTCGCTGCCATCGATACGTTGTATGAAAAATACGGGGTAATACAGGAATGGATTGTTTTCCACTTATCGTGCTGAAGATTAAGGGCTATGTGTTCTTTCATAAGGAGATTGCCGAGAAAGCAGACTCGCTTCAGGCGCAATTA
Organism: Sphaerochaetaceae bacterium; assembly: GCA_963612535.1. Lineage (GTDB taxonomy): Bacteria > Actinomycetota > Coriobacteriia > Coriobacteriales > Eggerthellaceae > Anaerotardibacter. Next base: position 7,642 of record CAVDWN010000026.1, on the reverse strand, counting down.
GATGCTGCAGCCAGGGAGATGCTCGGCTAGCGCATATGGCGCTTTAGCGCAGTAGCGCAATGGGGCTTTAGCGGAAAGCTGCATTGGGCGTTGCCGACTCGTTGCAAGCAGCTGAATATTGGTTTGGAGCTAAGCAGGAGGGTGAAATGCCTGATATAGACTTGACTATGCGCAACATAAAGAACGTGAAGACGGCTGATATGTGTTTCCCGCTGGAGCGAGGCCTGTTTGCAATTGTCGGCGAAAACGGATGCGGCAAGAGCACGATAATGCTGGCTTTGTCGCTTATGGTAAAGACATCGTCGGCGCATCTGCTTTCAAATGACGCTGTCTCCGATGACTCAGCTATAGAAATTCAGGCAGGCGAAAAGTATGATAAATGGTATTTCAACCCAAAGCGCCGCGAACTTACCACGGGAAAGTTTTATGAAAACAAAAGAAACGGGCGATCGACACTCAGGGTGAGCACCCATATAGAGGGGTTTTACGAGGGGAGCATCTTCTATGGTCGTCGATTTGACGACTACAACATCATTGACGACTTTATGAAGCGTGAGGATTTCCGTCATCTCCTGATCGACGCAGATGACTATGTCTCCGAGCAGCTTGGCTTTATCCTTCACAACGACAAGCGCCACTATGACGGGCTGAAGAAGATATGCAGCAGGCCAAAAGCCAAGCAGCACGGTTTCAAGGGGGTACCGTACTTCATAGAAATAAATGGCCAGATCATCAGTCAGTTTAAGATGAGCAGCGGGGAGAGCATGCTGATCTCCCTGATAGATTTCATCAACAACGTCATCATAAAGAACCCCAGAAGGAAAGATAAGATTCTCGTCCTGATCGACGAGGTCGAGCTCGCGCTGCATCCGGGTGCGATCGACAGGCTTGTCGACTACCTTGGCGAACTTGTTAAAACTGCCACTGCGGACATCACTATCTACTTTTCAACGCATTCCTCGGAGCTGATACGACGGATTTCCCCGAGACGAATCTTTCTGATCGAGAACAACGGCGGAGCCATCGACGTGGTGAATCCCTGTTACCCGAATTACGCGATCAGAAACCTTTACATCCCCAACGGATTCGATTTCGTACTTCTGGTCGAAGATGAATTAGCCAAGGCGATAGTCGAACAAGTAATCCGCGCAAATAACCTGGCTCAGAGCAAGCTGTGTTGCGTATTGCCTGCTGGAGGCTGCAATCAGATGCTTAAGCTTCACCACGATATGGTGACCTACAACACCCTCGGGCAAGGTAAGAAGATAATTAGCATCTACGATGGCGATGTCGAGGATTCGATCTCCCATGACGAGAGATATTCGAACTTGCTAAAATGCTTCCTGCCTATCCCAAGCGTGGAGAAGTATTTGAAAGCCAAACTGTTGGACGACTATGATGGAGCGTTCGTAAAACTGATCGGCGATAAGTACTTCAACCAGCGATCGCTAACCAGTATTGTCAATGATTACAAGAATGACTCTAGGACAACGGGCGGAAAGGACAGCAGCGGAAAGAATCTGTACAAAGTCATAATCTCCAACCTTGAAAAGATAGGCATGCCGGAAGCCGATTTTATTAAATACCTATCAGACGACATCTACGAATATGAGAAGCCGACTAAATTCGTAAGTACTCTGACCTTCCTATTGTCATAGGATCAGCGAGAGGTTCATGGGGCCTGGCCGAGTGATGGATGCTGCACGGCACGAGGCCGGCTGCATGATTTGCGCGACTTGAAATACCGCTGCGGGCAGAATCGCGAAGCCTGCGTGCGCGCGACACATGCGATAAAGCTGACGGGCCGGAGTGCCTCGCCGTCCGCGCCAAGACCATCTGCCTCGGCGGTAAGATCGGGGAGGACGACTGGCGGAGGGTGGTGCAGGTTGCAAAGGAGGCGGGCATACCTCTCTACGAGGTGGATACGACAGATGATCCTGCGGGTCGGCTCGCGTATGGTGCCGGGACGTGGGGACGAGGTTGCCAACAGAAAGGATTTCCTAGTCAGAGTGCAGTTGACTCAATGAGGCCATGCCGTGGAAGCGTTGTGGACGACCGACTGATTTAAGTTGTTGAGGATGCCGAAGATTAAGGATTGATTTCTCGCGTTGAATACGAGTTGTTGATGGGCGGATTAATGTGAGTCAGTGCAGCTGCTTGCTGCGAGGCTAAATATGGCTTTATTGCCAAAAACCGTTTGGAGTATGTTGAGGGGGTGCTATGCATGTGCCGGGTAAATGTCGTAACCGCGGATTCAAGCGAAATGGATATTCCGATGAGAAGATCGGTCGAGGGTCCGGAAATCGAGATAGTAAGGCAATTCGTTGACGCCTACGAGTCTTTGGCCGCAAAGCGCTCTTGGAAACATGATGTGGTGATTTTTGTAGAGCCCAGGTTGGATACGGGCTATCCGGATTTGCTCATCGCGCATTATGACTCAAAAAAAATCAAAGAGTGGACGGAACCGAGGGCTTCTCTTTCCGGCAGGGACTTGAAAATACTTGCGCTGCTCATGAATGAAGGGGCAATGGGACCTTCGATTATCTCGCATCTGTCGGGGTTTAGCACTCGATGCGTCCAGAACAGTTTGAAGTCCTTGGCTGACTGCGGTCTTGCTTTGTGCTTGGGTAAACGATGGGCTGCTGCCAAAAAAACAACATTCTTCTCTCTTGAGAGGTTGGTGTCGGTTGAGGCAAAGACGGGTAATGCATTGGAGGCTCTCGATCAGGCGTTCAGGAACACGGGATTCAGCTCCTGGTCATACTCGTTGCTTGGGAATGAGAAAATGACGAAGCGCCTGCGAGATAGGTATGAGGCCCTTGGTGTTGGCGCCATCGTGGGAGGGTCCTTCAATGAGGTGGTGCGCCCTAAGAAGCGTAATGTGCCTATCTGCTACACGACTCTTCTTGTTAATGAGTGGATAACCGAGCGAGTAGCCATGGAGGTTCTGTCATGCTAAGTTTTGACGATTTCAAGAACGGATTCGATGAATTCTCCGTCAATCCCCTTGCAGCTGGTGGACAGAAGGTAGTGTACAGGGCCTCGCATCCTTTGCATGGCAAGGTTGTCGTAAAGATCTTGAAGGAAAAAGATGCCCGCGCCGATCGGGAAATTCAGATAGTGCGCGACAATAATTTCAAAGCTGTGCCTAAGATATTTGATGTAGTGGATATCGAATACCAGGGAGGCAACACCGAGGCAATAATAGAGCAGTTCATCGAGGGTAAGAGCCTGCGAGGCATCATTGTCTCTGGCAAACGCTATGATCTCTATGAGGCGGCGGATTTCCTTCAAAAATCTCTCGAATTTCTGGTTGAAATCTCCGATAAGCGAATTGTTCATAGAGATATTAAGCCCGAGAACATTATTATGGTCGGTGACGATCCGGTGTTTTTAGACTTCGGAATCGCGAGGGTGCTTGACGCGAATTCTTTGACGCGAACTGGCCAAATGGGGCCGAACACTCCTGGATACGCCGCTCCTGAGCAGTTTAATGGGTTGAAGGGTAAGATCGATGGCCGCACTGATCTGTTCTCTATAGGCGTGGTTACTTATGAATTGGTTACGGGAAAGAATCCGTTTATTGAGAACGCGCTTAGCCTATATCAAATCTACAGCAACACTGTCACCATCACGCCGGCTTCGCACCAGATCAGCGGCGATTCTCAGCATCAGTTTATGGGCTTGCTTAACTCTCTAATGAGCAAGCAGATCGCGGCGCGCCCGAGAAACGCAAGACAGGCTCTCGATTGGCTCGAGAGCGCAAAAAGCACTTTTAGCGAGGTGTTTTAGTATGGAATTTGGTCTCCAGATGGGTCATGGAATGCAGAGCCTTGCCGAGGAGTTTCTTGAGGGTCAAAAATCCGCAAACCAGTTGATATTGAGTCCTCGAAACTTTGGGAAGACGAAAGCGGTGTCTGGTCCAGATCGGATGATTGCCTATGCCAAGGGGTCTGTCAGCGAGGTAGCCGGAGGGATACTTCTGGATCCGCAGTTGTTTTCGGACAAGAATGCTACGGCGTCCTTGCGCGAGTTCCCTCACTGGAAGGTTTGCTCTGGTTCTCTTTGGGACAAGCCCTATGCTGTGCTGGAGGAGGTCGCTAATTTGAACGAGGCCTGCTTGACCAGCATGTTTATTATTCCGTCAAACACTGTAGAAACGGTGAATCGCGAATACCTGGATAGGATGGGCGAGTACGCGGCTTCTGCTAGAAAGTTTTCCGGTGGCCGTAAGACTCTGATGACTCTCTCTTTCGGGCAGGATGTTTTGAAGGGGGAAAACTCGATCGACATGCTCCTGAACGCTTTTGAAGATTGGGATGTAGACGGGTTTTACGTTGTGAGCGAACATCCGCGCGATAAGTATCTTGTCGACCAACCACTTTGGCTGTATAACTACCTGGTTCTAATTGCGGGCATTAAAAGGATAGGCAAGCTCGCGTATGCTGGGTATGGGAGTCACCAGCTTCTCCTTTTGGCCCTTGCTGGATGCGACTGTCTTTTTTCCGGGAATTATCTCAATGTGCGACGATTTGAAAAAAGCACCTTTGAAGACAAAGGGGAGGGCATTTCCCAAAGAGCCTGTTGGTACTACGCTCCTCAGGCATTATCTGAATTCAAGGTAAATACTCTTGACTTGGCGAAGCGCATGGGCGCACTTGACGTGTTGAGGACGCCGTTCGGGGACGAGGAGTATGTAGGTGCGCTTTTCAGGGGAGCGCTACCATCGGATACTGCCTATAACGAACGTGCGTCATTTCTTCATTATTTGATCTGCATGAACCAGCAATGTAAGGTTCTTTCGCGGGGTTCATATGAGGAAACGTATTCCGCTCTTCTGGGGTATTTCAACACAGCTCAATACATAATTGATGGTTTGATGGACAGGGGCATAAACGACAGAGCCAGGAATTATGCGGATGCTTTGCCTGCTGCGTCTCAGGCTGTAGCTGCTTTTAATGCCAATTGGGGTTTCCAGATGTCTCAAGTGTGGTCCGAGATCTAGAACCGATCGTGAGCGTCAAAACGACCGCGTAGAAAGGAGAAAACTCCCGGACTTTTCCCATCTGCCTTGAGAAAAGTCCGGGAGTTTTCCTATTCCTCGTCCTCCGTGAAGGCCGAGGGGTCTATGTCCACTATCGGGTCGTCGGCCATCTTGGCGGCCTCTGCCGCCGCGGTACCGGGCCTGAGCCTGATCCCCGTCGGGACCGATTCCGACCAGGGCATCAGCGAGTCCAGGTAGGCCGGGTCGTCCGGGTCGGCGGCGTTGGGCATCTCCTCGAGCAGCCACTGCACGTACTTGCGCGGGTTCAGCCCGTTCGCCTTGGCCGTGGTGACGACCGAGTACATGCCGGCCGAGGCCTCCGCCCCGCGCGGCGTGTCGCTGAACAGGAAGTTCTTCCTCCCTATCACGAACGGCTTGATGCCGCGCTCTGCCAGGTTGTTGTCGAGCGGCAGCCTGCCGTCGTCCAGCGCGCCCATGGCGTGCGGAATGGTTAAAACTCTCAAAGACCAACGCTTCAAATCCCGCACCCCCTTACCCGCAGTTCAGAACTGAGCCGCGGGATTTCTTTGTCTTTGGACGAAATGTTGGAGCCTGGCTGAAGCCCGCTTATGTAGGGCGCGACAGTCGGGTAGCGCCTTTTTTCGTCACGGCTGCCGTTCGCCCTTAGGGCATGTCCAAAATACCTCGTTTTCCTTCTCTGGGTAGGAGCACAATCCCGCGCTCCCTGACCCAGGGGAGGAAACATGACCTCAACAAGAGGCTGCTGCAGCAGCTGCGAACACTTCGTAAAGTTCAAGGGCGTCACTGCGCGTCCGATACTGTTCAGCCACCTTATGCGGCACGACGGCGAGGGGGCGATAAACCACGAGGAGCTGTTCGCCGACGACCGCAGCCTGCGTACGAGCAGGAGCGCATCCACCAGGACGAGCTGTACTCTCTCATGAACAGCATCCTGGACTGGGCTATCTCGTTTCTGGGTGAGTCTACCCAAGGCACCATACGCGCCATCTATTTCGAGGGCAAGACCGTCAAGCAGCACAGCGAAGAGGAGTACGTCACTGTTCACGCCATCTACAAGCGCCCGGTGACCATCGGCATAGCTTCGGCACCCGCTGAAGGGGCGCCTTTATTTCAGCTCGTCTTGGCGCCGAGGCTATGCCAAGGTCGTTTCGGCCACATTTTGTACTTCTCGTTTGACCCCTGGATTGTCGTGCGTTTTCGGTGCTTCCCGTGATAACTTAACAGCGAACCAAAAAGCGAAAGCTTTTAACGCTCCGGGGCGCCTGCGTGCTGGGGCGTTTTTTCGTATAGGGAGGTTGTCGTGCGCTCAAATCTTTCAGCGGCCGAGCAGATTGCTTATCTAAGAGATGAGAAGGACGTGACCTTCAACTACATGAGCGAAGAAGCCGCGGAGCGTTTCCTTGCCGAAAGGAACTACTTCTTTAAGCTCAAGGCTTTCGCCAAGAATTACGAAAAGCGATTCATGGACGGCGAAGCCAAAGGGCGCTATATCGGTCTTGACTTTGCGTATCTTGTCGAGCTTTCGCGCATCGACAAACAACTGCGCGGCCTTGTCTTGGACCTGACGCTCGACATCGAGCATTACCTCAAAGTTCGCATTAACAGAAGCGCTATGGCTGCACATTGTGATCCTAGCGATCTTGCCGCGCGCTATCTTGCTTACTCGCACGCGAACGTTGTTAAGGACCAGGTCTCCAAGGTGGACCCTGCCGCTGCGTTGGAATCTTTTTCGCAGATGCGTCTCCTTTTAGACGGGCTTGACAAAAACGATAACCAACTTTCCATGGTGGCCCTGGCTAACGAGCTTAGCGATCTTCTGTGCACGGTCACGATGGATAGAAACCCCGACCATGTTAGAAGCGCGTATGCCGCGATGGGGGCGTCGCCGTATTCCAAGGGCATAGTTGAGAAATACGGCGTGACCGATATGCCGTACTGGTGTCTCATGGAGCTGATTTCCTTTGGCCCCCTCATCGGGCTTTATAAAGCGTGTTTTCGTAAGGGCGGCTTCATTGACGACCGGGATGAGTGCGAGGTCCTGAAGACGGCGAACAACCTTTTGCGAAGGGTCCAGACCTTAAGGAACGCGGCCGCTCACGGGGATTGTCTTCTCAACGGTTTGTCGCGGTACGAGAAGAGCGCGTCGGCAAAGGGCGTTAAAAAGATGCTGGCCGCGCGGGAAGGTCTTACGGGAGATGTTGTCAATCAGGTCTCTAGCGTTGCCGTGGCGATGGACCTTGCAGCCGTCCTAATGTGTTACGAGATCATTGTGCCGGCAGGCTCAACGCGACGCATGGCCGCCGAGAAGTTAAGGGCTTTTGCTGCCCGAATCGTTGAGAAGCGTGATTGGTTCGAGAAGAACTACAGCATCAAATCCTTTATCGACTACGTTGAGCTGCTGTTGCCCCATTTTACGGATAAGTTTTGCGAGGAGTAAAGGTTGCTAGCATGCCTATAGGTGCGCAAGGGGTAGACGGCTAATTTTTGCATTGTCATTCAATGCGGTTGCCAAGTAGAAGGGGGTTGTTATGGCAGACGAGGGTGCGAAGCATCGGCTGGAGCGGTTTTATGCTGTCGCGGCCGCTAGGATTGCTGAGCTTGATGCGGATCCAAACC
>CAVDWN010000025.1:0-11159 GCA_963612535.1 Sphaerochaetaceae bacterium | reverse complement strand
GAAACGGCGCCCACGGCATTCGACCCGAGGGAATCGCGCAGCAAGCCCACCGCCTGCTGCTCGCTTGCCACCATGACGGCCTGCAGGTCGTTACCCAACAGTGCTTCAACTAGGGAGTCATAGCCCTCGGGGGCAGAAACCACATGCGAAAGAAGAGCCGAATCGGGGGATATCGACTCTTTGGCGGAAAGTGCATGAGCCAAAAGCGCATTGGAAGCTTCGTTGGCGCGTTCCAATTCCTCTAAGGCTGCTCGCTCGGCAGAGGCTTGGGACAGGTCGTTGCGGGCAGCATCGAGCTTTTTGCGGGCGGCATCACGCGAAACCACCAGCTGACCCAAAGAGGATCGCGCCTCGGAATCACGCTGGGAAAGATCTGCGTATTCCGATTCGAGTGATTCGGCCAATGCCGAAAGCTCAGAGAGCTTTTCGCGGGCGGCTGCCAAGCGCTCGGCAGAATCGGCTACATGGGCATCGATGACCTGGGCACGGGCGCGCTTCTCGGAAAGGTTTTCCTTAAGGGCCTGCTGGGTTGCCTGGATGGTATCGCGGCGATGGGCAAGCGCGCGCTGCTCGCTGGTAAGGGTGTCCAGCTGCTTGCGCAGGTCGTTGCGCTCATTCACCCGCTGGGTGTACGAGATCTCCAAATCGCCGCGGAGCTTTTCTGCCTGCTCGGACTTGGCACAGGCCTCTTCGGCCGCTTCGCGCGCTTCGGCCAATTCCTTCTGCGCGGCACTGCGGCGCACCCTGCCCTCTTCAACGTAGCGTGAAAGACGCTCTGCCTCCGAAAGGTAGCCGGTGCGCTTTTCCTGCAAGAGGATGGCCGTAGAGTTCAACCGCTCGTAGGAAGCCTGGGCCCGGCGATAGCTGCCGTTCAGGCTGCTTTCCTGCGAGCTGCGCTTATGCAATTCACTCTGAAGACCGTCGAGAACCGCTTCGGAAGAGGCCAGCTCTTCCTTCAGCTGGGCCTGTTGCGCCTCAAGGGCCTTCTCCGACTCGAGCGTTTCATCCCAGCGCTTCTGCAGCACGCGTAAGTCATCGACGGCAAGGCCAAGGCGCAAATCGGAAAGCTCGGATGAGAGCTGCTCATGCAAGCGCGCCTTCTTCGCCTTGCGCTCGAGCGGCTTCAGCTGCCGCTCGACCTCGGCGGTAATGTCGTTCACGCGGGCAAGATGGGCATCCATCTGGGCAAGCTTCCGCTCGCTTTTCGCCTTGCGCTCCTTGTGCTTCAAGATGCCGGCAGCCTCTTCGATAAGGGCGCGGCGATCTTCCGGGCGCGAAGAGAGGACGGAATCCAGGTTGCCCTGGCTGATGATGGAGTTGGTGCCGGTGCCCATGCCCGAATCGTGCAGGATATCGAGCACATCCATACGGCGCACGACGTTGCCGTTTACGAGGTATTCGCTTTCGCCGCTGCGGTACATGCGGCGCCCAATAGATACTTCCGCGAAATCGACCGGAAGGGTGCCATCGGAATTGTCCAGCAGCAGCTCCACTTCGGCGACGGATACCGGCTTGCGGGCGGAAGAGCCGGCGAAGATTACGTCTTCCATGGATTGGCCGCGCAGGTTCTTGGCATTGCGCTCGCCGAGAACCCAAAGAACGGCATCGGAGATGTTGGATTTGCCGGAGCCGTTAGGGCCCACCACAGCGGCAATGCCCGGCTCGAATCTCATGACCGTACGATCAGCAAAGGACTTGAAGCCCTTCAAGGTCAACGACTTGAGGTACACCTGAGCCCCTTACTGCTGCTGTTTTTTCTGCTTGCGGGCCTTCTGCTCTGCCTGCTTGCGAGCTTTCTCTTCGGCCTTGGCAGCCTTTATGGCCGCTTTTGCTTCGGCCTTGCGCTTCTTGTCTTCCGGGCTCTTGCCTTCGAACAGAGAGCCCAAGATCTCAAGCGCAGATTTAGCGGCCTGGCTTTCCGATTCCTTCTTGGTGCGGCCTACGCCACGGGCGATGGACTTCACGCCCACGAACACCTGCGTGACGAACGTGCGGTCGTGCGGAGGGCCCTGGGTTTCCACCAAGCGGTAGGTTGGGGTGATGCCGTCTTCCTGAAGGCGCTCTTGGAGCACGCTCTTGGGGTTCTCGGGCTCTTTGGCCATATCCTCGTTCATGCGGACGATAAGGGTGCGCTTCACGAAGGCAGAGGCCGAATCGATGCCGCCGTCCAAGTACAATGCAGCCACAAGCGATTCGTAAACGTTTTCCAACGCCGAATGAAGGCCGCGACGGCCCGTGCCGCGCTCAGAGGATCCGAAGAAGATAACGTCCGAAAGGCCCAAGTCCTTGCCTACGGCTGAAAGGGACGCCCCCGACACCAGGGAAACCTTGATGCGGGTAAGGCCGCCTTCGTCCAAGTCGGGATAGGCGTGGTAGGCGCAATAGGAAACGATGGCGCCCAGTATGCTGTCGCCCAAGAACTCCAGGCGCTCATACGAATCACGGATGGAATGGCCCTCGACGGCAGAAGGATGCGTAAGGGCGGTCTGGAGCAACGAGCGATTGCTGAAACGATGGCCAAGGATTTCTTCGGCCTTGTCTAGACGCTTGGTATGTTCTGGCAATTCGTTCACGTGCGCTTCGGTTCCTGTTGCATACGATATGTTTAATCGAAGTAGATTCTACTCGTGCTGTTCCGCCTGATTAACGGTGCGCTCGATTATTCCCGAAACATCCAAACGAACCGTGCGAGCGGCAATCAGGATGCCGTTCTTGATGGCCTCCTCGTTCGAAGAGCCATGCCCCACCAAACAGGCGCCCTTGACGCCCAAGATGGGAGCGCCGCCGTAGGTATCGGCAGAAGTGGACTCCTTCAGCTCTTTCAGGCCCGACTTCATGGTAAGAGCGCCAAGCTTGCTCAAGGTGCCCGACATCATGATCTTCTTTATCTCGCCGAACAGGAGCTTGCTAACCCCTTCGATGGTTTTCAAGCACACGTTGCCGGTGAAGCCATCGGTAACGTACACATCGGCGGTGCCGTTCATGATGTCGCAGCCTTCCGCGTTGCCGATGAAGGTGGGAACCTGCTCTTTCAGCAGCGCGAATGACTCTTGCGCCATCTTGGAGCCCTTGGTGTCCTCGCTGCCGATGTTCAGCAACGCAACCTTCGGGCTGGCAACGCCTAAGATCTTCTCGGCATAGGTGGAAGCCATCTGGGCGAACTGAACCAGGTATGCCGGCTTGCAATCGGCGTTGGCTCCCACGTCGCACAGCATCACCGGCTTGATGGGCGATGGGATGATGGTGCAAAGAGCCGGACGCGCAACGCCCTTGATTCGCCCAACCACCAAAGTGGCCGCAGCCAAGCAGGCCCCGGTAGAGCCAGCCGAGAAGAAGCCCTGGGCAGCCCCCTCTTTCACCAGGCGATTGCCAACCACCAAGCTGGAATCCTTCTTCTTGCGCACCGCGTTTGCCGGATGCTCTTCCATGGTGATCTCTTCCGTGGTTGCTTGCGCCACCACCCTATCGTGCTTGGCGGCAAACGGCTCAACAACATCGGCAGGGCCGCAGGCGATAACCGTAAGCTGATCGTCGGCCTCGAGTGCACGCTCGATGCCCGGCAGAACAACTTTGGGCCCGATATCGCCACCCAAAACATCAACTGCGATTGTTACTTGGTTGCCCATAACAGCTCCCCTCGGTAACGCGGCTAACCCGCAGAATCCCTATACAACAAAAATCCCCCGGAAAATCCGGGGGACCTTACTACCCGATTATGGCAAACACTAAGCGGTTTGGATAACCTCGCGGTCGCGATAGAAGCCGCAGTTGGGGCATACGCGATGAGGAAGCTTAGCCTCGCCGCACTGCGGGCAAACGGAACGAGAAGGCGAAGCGATCTTGTCGTTTTCGCTCCTGCGTGCGTGGGTAACTGCACGACCGGTCTTACGCTTTGGCACTGCCATGATTAATCTCCTTCTATACTGCAGGTAAACCTGAAGATCTCAAATATGCGATTACGCGAAAAAACATCCTAGCAAAGGACCCGGGCCGAATCAAGGGCGAGTTGCCATTAACGGCAAACTATTCATCGAACTTGATGTTGCGCAGAACGGCGAAGGGATTCGGGTGGAATTCATCTTCCCCTTCGCTTTCGGCCGGCTTTTCGCAGGAGCATTCCTCTGTGTTCAAGTTGGCACCGCAACCCGCGCAAAGCCCCTTGCAGGCGTCGTCGCACAAGGGGGTGTACGGAAGCTCAAGCGAGAGCGCAGCAACCAGAAGCGGCGAAAGATCGATGATGTGATCATCGCCGAGAAGCTCGTACTCCTCTTTTTCTTCTTCCGTAAGCTGAACATCGGAATCGGGGATAAGGTAATAGCCTTCCACTTCCCCTTCCAATGAATATTCCGCCGGCTCAAGGCAACGGACGCAGCTGGTTTGCGCTTCACCCGAAACGATGCCGGTAACCAGAAGCGCGCCGCCGGTGTTGGAAATGGAAACCTCCCAGGCAAGGGGGTTGGCGAAGGTATACGTGTCTACGCCCTGCTCAAGCTGACCAAGCTGGTACTCGCCCGAAAAAGACAAGCTCTCCGCCGGGGCGAAGAGCTGCGCAGGAACCTCGATGTTCAAAGGATCCATTAGCGACCGGAGTTAAGGGAATTGGCGTTAAGACGATCGCGGCAACGGCGCACGCTGTTCAAAGCGGTGTCGAGGCTCTGCTCAACATGGCTGAATACCTCGTCGGCGAAGTCTTCGGCACCCGCACGCGTTTCACGCTCGAGCTCGCGGGCCTCGGCCAGGATGGTGTCGGCCTGCTGCTGGGAGATGCGGACGATCTCCTGCTCGCTGGCGATGGTGATGGCCTGGCTGCGAGCGTCTTCGATAAGACGGCTTGCCTGGGCTTCAGCTTCGTCCAGCAGCGCCTGTCGCTCGCGGATAACCTGACGCGCCTGGGCGAACTCGCTCGGGAACGTGTCACGGATCTCGTCCAAGATCTCGAAGGCAGCCTGGGCGTCTACGGCTCTGAAGTTACCACCCTTGCCGAATGCAGTCTTAGAATCCTCGATGAGCATGGTGAGCTCTTCGATAAGATTCAATACCCCTGTTTCGTCCATATACATCCTTCCAAATCATGCGCGGATTTGCGCATGAGAATATAAACATAACTAAGAAGTTTAGTTCATCAAGCTATCAGTGTAGCAAAAAGCCACGATTTGCGGAAAACCTGCACTCGCCAAGGCGCTTTGCGGACCGCTCTGCAGACCTACGCAATTATGAGTTCTTGGCAGCGTAGGCATCGGCGAAGTACTCGTGCAAGGCCACTTCCACGCAAGGAGGCACGAAGCCCTTCACATCGCCGCCCATCGAAGCCATTTCGCGGATGATGGAAGACGAAAGGTACATGAACTTCGGCGGCGACATGATGAAGAAGGTTTCCAGGTCTTTTGAGAGCTCATAGTTGAGAGCCGTCATCTGGAACTCGTACTCGAAGTCGGTGATAGCGCGAAGGCCCTTCACCACAACATGGGCATCGAGCTGGTGAACGCAATCCACCAGCAGGCCCTCGAAGCTGATTACCCGGACATTGGGAAGGTCGGCAACCGCCTCTGTTGCAAGGCGCACGCGCGTTTCAAGCTTGAAGATGGGGCTTTTCTTCGCCGACTTCGCAACGGCAACCACGACCTCGTCGAAGATCTGCGCCGCACGGGAGATAACATCGAAGTGCCCTGCGGTAATGGGATCGAAGGTTCCCGGGACAACCGCTCGTTTCATCTATTCTTCCTTCCTCAATGTTATAAGCGAGGTGGCTCCGTAATCCTTTGCGGAGACCAGGGAATATTCTAGCGTATCGCACGCGCGTTCCACCTGCTGCTTGTCCTTTTTGGCGAACTCGTAGCAAACAAGGGCACCGGGGGCCAGCTTTCCCGCAGCGTCCAGCTCGCGCACCAGGCCCAGCACTTTGCCGGCCTCGAAAGCATACGGCGGGTCCAAGAACACCAAGTCGTATGCCGCCCCGCCGAATTGCGGCAGCGAAAACGCATCGCCTCGACGCAGGACGTAACGGCTGCGCGGCAGGCCCAGCGAGGCGATGTTGGCCTCGATGATGCGCTGGGCGTCCCTGCCCTGCTCGCAGAACGTGACATGATCGGCACCACGGCTCAGGGTTTCCAGGCCAAGGGCGCCCGAACCCGCAAAAGCATCGAGCACGCGCGCGCCCTCCAAAGTTCCGCGTGCGCTGGTAAGAGAACTCATAAGGGCCTCGCGCACCCTATCAGTGGTGGGACGGGTGGAATCGCCCTTCAACGACTTAAGGGGCCTGCCCCTGAATTCACCGGAGATGATCCTCAATGCTTCCTCGCATTCCGAAGTGCCTGCAGCTCTCGCAAAGCCAGCTCCCGCTCGTCGTCGCCGAAAGCCGTTGGGTCGAACAGGTTGCGGGCATCCTGGTAAGCCGCTTCGATAACGGCCTTGTCGCGCACCACGTTCACCAACCGCAACGCGGTGCGGCCATGCTGTCGATCTCCGAAGATATCGCCCTCGCGGCGCATTGACAAGTCGCGCTCGGAAAGGGCGAACCCGTCTTCGGTGACCTCCATCGCGTGCAGACGCTCCATGGCCTGCGGCGCACGGGTGCGGGAAACCAGGAACACCTGCCCGGGCAGCGATCCGCGGCCAACCCTTCCCCGCAGCTGGTGCAGCTGCGCCAAACCGAAGCGATCGGCATCTTCCACTATCATCACCGTGGCGTTGGGAACATCCACGCCCACCTCTACAACGGTGGTGGAAACCAGCACGTCGATTTCGCCCTTGCGGAAGCTGGACATCACCTGCTCTTTTTCCGCAGGAGCCATCTTCCCGTGCAACAGGGCGACCTTCGCCTGGGGAACCACCTGGGATTGAAGGATCTCAACATGGGTGGTTGCCGCCGACAGGGTATCCCCCAGGTCATCGTGCTCGATGCCCCATTCAACCGTGGCGTATTCCACCGTGCTTTCAAGCGATGCCTCGTCTGCCAGGTCTTTCTCGGGCTCGGGCAGCTTCAGGCCGATAAGGGGGCAAACCACATACGCCTGCTCGCCACGCGCGATGGCCTGCCGCAAGGCATCATAGGCAATGCCCTCTTCCGAGAAATGGCATACCTTCGTAGTGCGCCCTTTCTGCACAGATGGAGCCTGCCGCAAATACGAAAGGGTAAGCCCGCCATAGAGCGCCAGCGCAAGCGACCGCGGAATGGGAGTGGCCGTAAGGGAAAGCACATCGCAGCCAGGAGCCTTGGCAACAAGGGCTTGGCGCTGCTCCACGCCGAAACGCTGCTGCTCGTCGATGCAGACCAGTGAGCATCGGTTAGGGGCAACATCATCGCTCAACAGGGCGTGCGTCCCGAACAGCACCTGGATTGCCCCAGAGCCGAAGCCTTCGACGATCTGCGAACGTTCGTCGGCAGGAGTAGAGCCCGTAAGCACAGCCCAGGAAACCCGGGCTGCATCCAACAGCTGCCCCAGAGCCTTGCCGTATTGGGACACCAGCACCTCGGTAGGGCCCATCATCATGGCCTGCGAACCGCTTTGAGCGGCGGCGGCTAGGGCAAAACAGGCAACGACGGTTTTGCCGGTGCCCACATCGCCCAAAAGCAGATGGTTCATACAGGTTGGTTGCGCCATCCGGGAAAGAATCCCATCAACCGCTTCGCTTTGATCTTCAGTGAGCTGGAACGGCAAACTGCCCCGCAGCGCATCGATGGCAGCCCCTTCTGCCTGATGGCAAAACGGCGTTGCTGCCGAAGAGCGCTCCTGTTCGCGCTGCAAAAGGTCCAGCTCCAGGAAGAACAGCTCCTCGTAGCGCAAACGGCGCCGAGCCTGTTCGGCATCGTCCATGCTTTCGGGCATATGGACTCCGCGCAGGGCCTCCGAACGGGAATACAGCCGATATTTCCTTCTAAGGGAAAGCGGAAGCGGGTCGTAGCATCCCGCCGCAATCGAAAGCGCATTGGAGACCATGCGGCCAACCATGTTGCGCGAAAGCTTCGCGCATGCGGGATGGATAGGCAGAACCTTGCCACGCACGGCATCGCCCTGTTCGCGCACCTCGATCAAGGGATTGGTCATCCTTTTGAAGCCGTAGTTGAATTCCACCTTGCCGGCAACGGTGACGTCCATCCCCGCCTTGAGCCTGTCGGCCATCCAAGGCTGGTTGAAACAGGTTGCGATGATAAGGCCGGTATCGTCGACGAGGGAAACCTCGACCAGCGAAAGACGGGGACGAGGGTTCTTGCGCTTCACCTCGTAAACCCTTGCCGCAAGCGTGCACTGAGAGCCGATGGCGGCCTGCTGGATGGTGCACACCTGGGTAAGGTCGATATAGCGGCGGGGATAGCAAGCCAGCAGGTCACGCACAGAGTTGACGCCCATGGACACAGAAAGGGCATGTGAGCGCGCAGGGCTAACCAGCTTCACGGTGGAAACGGACGAATCAAGAGACAAAGAAGCACGAAGGCGGTCGAGGCTTGCGCCCCGATCCGCCAACGTGTGTTCAGCAGAATTGTTCAAGGTAAACCGCTGAGTGCCTTATTCGACAGAAAGGATGATGGGATACAAAGGCTGCTCGCCACGGTGGGAGTCGATCTCCAGATCTTCGTACTGCTCTTCGATCTGAGCGCAGAGCGCCTCGAGCTTGCTGTCGGGATAGTCCTCGCCAGCAAGGATGGTGAGCGTGTCGGCGTCATCAGCCTCGAGCACCTCGAGCACGCGCATGACGGCATCCTCGATAGAGTCGGAGACAACCTCCAGCTCGCCGGCTGCGATACCGATAACATCGCCGTCGTGGATGGGGTTGCCGTGCACGTCCTTGGAGTCCTTGACGGCCGTGGTGACCTCGCCCGTCTTGACCTCTTCGCGAGCCTCGGTCATAGCCTGAACGTTCTCTTCGAGGGAAGCATCCTCGTCGAAGGCGAACAGGGCGCTGAAGGCCTCGGGCACGCTCTTGGTGGGAACCACCATGCAAGGCTTCTCGGAAACCTCTGCGCACGACTGGGAGGCCATGATGATGTTGCTGTTGTTGGGCAGGATGATGACGGAATCCGCGTTCACGGCGTTAACCGCATCGAGCAGTTCCTTGGTGGAAGGATTCATGGTCTGACCACCGGAAACAACGTAATCGACGCCGAGGCTCTCCAGAATAGCGGCATTGCCGGAACCGGCAGCAACGGAAACGAAGCCGATCTGCTTGCGCTCCTTCTTCTGCTCGGCTTCAAGCTTTTCAGTGCGCTCTTCGCTTTGCAGCTTCATGTTGTGGATGAACACCTCGAAGATCTCGCCGCGCTCCAGGAAGTAGGCCAGAACCTTGTCGGGGGTGTTGGAATGCACATGCACCTTGAACTTGGGGGTGCTGCCCACGCACAGTTCGCAATCGCCCATGGTGGAAAGGAAATCGAGTGCTTCCTCGGGGTTCAGCGTCTCGGAGTTCACCAGGAACTCGTTGCAGTACTTGTACTTGGAGCCTTCCCAGTCGTTGATCTGCTCGATTTCAACCTTGGGGGCAGCAGTGCGGGCAAATGCCAATTCGTCGCCCATGGTTTCCGCGCGGCCCGTAAGGGCAGCCACGAAGGAATCGAAGAAGATGGCGATGCCGAAGCCGCCGGCGTCTACCACGCCGTTTTCCTTCAGCACGGGCAGGAAGTCGGGGGTGCGCTGCACAGAGGCATAGGATTCACCCACGATGAACTGCAGGCCCTCGTCCAAGTCCATCTTCTTCTTGCGGGCCTTGTGGGCAGCCTGGGCGGTATCGCGCAGCACGGTGAGGATGGTGCCCTCTACCGGCTTGCGAACCGCGTTGAACGCAACTTCGACGGAACGGCTGAACGCATCATCCACCGCAACCAGGTCGAACGATTCATGCCCGGCGATGCCCTCGCACAAGCCGCGCATGATCTGGGAAGTGATAACGCCGGAATTGCCACGAGCACCCATAAGGGCGCCGGTGGTGATGGCGCGACGGCGATCGTCGTCCGAAGCGCCGATGGGAAGATTGGCCAAGTTCTCTACCACCATGGCCAGGGTAAGGGACATGTTGGTGCCCGTGTCGCCATCGGGAACGGGGAAAACGTTTAGTCGGTTGATCTCATCCTTACGATCGCCCAATGCCTTGGCGGCGGCCGCAATCGCATTGACGATGTCGTTAGATGTGTAATTGCTCATAGTAGAGGTTGCTCCTAAAAATACTGCCGATGCCTGTGCGTGGGTTTAACGGACCTTGATGCCCTGAACGTGAACGTTCACGCCAGCCAGGTTCGGCACAAACTCCTTGAGGGCAAAGCTCACCTGCTCAACGAGATTCGTGGAAACCACATTGATGTTCACCCCATGCTCGAGGATCACGTAGAGGCTCACGCAGGTTCCCTCTTCCTCGGTGGAAACAAGGATTCCCCTGCGAAGGCGGGACTGAGGAAGGATCTTCGCCAAGCCGTCTACCGCATTGGGAGCGGCCATGCCCACAACGCCATAGCACTCAAGAGCAGCGTGGCCGGCAACGTCGGCAATAACGTCTTCGGAAACGATGAGGTCTCCAGCGATTTCGTTACCCATGTGTATATCCTTTCACGGAAACCTGATTAGAGCAGGTGTCCAATGACGATTGACCAGTAGACAAGTATAACCGATACGAAAACCTGGCCGGATCCGCGTGCTCTCCTACGCAGGGAACGCACAACTGCTTAGGATGCCTAATTACCTGTGGCGCCCGGCCGCCGATGCCCGGCTCCCACTGCCGCCACCGTTGAAAGCATTGTGTTTTCGTGATGCATTGCTCCTTGAACACCGAAACCGTGCTATCCTTGCTGATCGATTGCCAAGGGCTTTGAGTTTTTCCATCAAGGAACGGCTTCACTGTGCTATAGTGTTCAGGCTATTGGAAATCAGCGGTTTCAACCGTATCGAAAATACGAAGTAAATGGAGTTGATCAAGAATGTCCAAAGTATGCGAGATCTGCGGTAAGGCACCTGTTGCTGGTCGTAGCATCAGCCACTCTCACCGCGTAAGCAACCGTACCTTCCGTCCGAACATCCAGAAGATCACCATCAAGGTGAACGGCCATGTGAAGCGTGCTAACGTTTGCACCAAGTGCATGAAGGCCGGTAAGGTAGAGCGCGCATAGCGCAACCTTTCAACTAGGACATTTGCTCCGGTATTTTCTAAGCCGCCTCAAAAGAGGCGGCTTTTCTGTT
>CAVDWN010000024.1:0-11350 GCA_963612535.1 Sphaerochaetaceae bacterium | reverse complement strand
GGGGCACCTCCTTCAGGGCATACATCGTTTCCCCATTATAAGGCACTACGGAGTTTGCTCTCGATATGGCAACGGCCGGTCACCATCGGGGCAACGGGGAACCTATCTGGCCACACCCCGAACACCAGCCATGGCCGCACCCCGAACACCAGCCATGGCCGCAACCCGGGCAACATCGAAAGCCGCAAGCATACGGCGGCACGGGCCCTGCCCCATAAAAGGCCGCGCTAGCAGACCAGCTTCGAGTCCTCTGCCTTCTGCACGTACCAGTTCAGGAACTTCATCAACGGCTTGCGAAGCAGCAGGCCCAGCAGCAAGAACGGCACCACGAACAGAAGCAGGCAGCCTATCTCTACCCAGAAGTCGCCGTTGTACACACCCATCATGGCAGCGCGCATGGCATTGATAACGTGCGTTGCCGGCAAAAACGGGCTGAGCATCTGGAAGAAGTCGGGCAGCATCTGCAGCGGATAGCTGCCACCGCCCGAGGTTACCTGGATGATAAGCAGGAACACGGCGATGGCCTTGCCCAGGTTGGCGAAGGAAACCACCAGCGTGTACATGATGAATGTGAACACCAGGCCCGCCAGCCAGAAGCAGATAAGGTACAGCAGCGGCTCATTGGCCTGAACGCCCAGGAACAGCATGTTGCCCACCGCCAAAACGGTGGTTTGGCACAGCGACACGAAAGCGAACACGCCGAAGCGGCCTAAGAACAGCTGGTGCAGCTTGGGGTAGCCCAGGGCGATCTGCGCCTTGCGGGAAACGTTCACCTTGATGGCAACCACCAGCAGAAGCGAGCCCACCCATAGGCCAAGCGTGGTGTAGAGGGGGGCCATCTGCGAACCGAAGTTGTCGGCCGGGAACACCTCGTGCCTATCCAGCTGAACCGGCGCGGCAAGGGCGGAAGCCAAGGCATCGGAGTCGCTGTACAGCACCGCACGCAGCTGGTCCATATTGCCCGTGGAAAGCGCGGTGCGCATGGTTTCGCCCAGATCGGTGAACTTGGCGGATGCCTTCTCCAGGTCGGCAGCGGTGGTTTCCAGCTTTTCCTTCGCGGTTGCGATCCTGTCGGCCAGCGAACCTGCATTGCCCTGCATGTCGCTGCCCATAGAGCTCAAGCTGGAAGCGCTGGAAGCAAGCGTACCGGACATGCTCGAGATCTTCTCTGAAAGATCGTCGAGCTGGGGCTTGATGGTGTTGTTGTACTCGTCCGAAAGCTCGTTGATGCTGCTTTTCGCCTTATCAGCCTGTTCTTTCGCTTGGGCATGCTGGGCCTTGGCCTCGTCGGTAGAGCTGTTGATGTTGTCGGCAGCAGAGCGCATGTTGTTGGCCAAGTCGGCCTGGGCCTTGGCTGCATCACGCAATTGACCAACGAACACATTCAGGTTAGCAGCCTGATCGGGGTCGGTTTCCTCGTAAGCTTTGGCAAGCTCGTCCACCTTGTCGGCGACGGTATAGAACTGGGAGGAAATGCGGTCGACGTCGCTGGCGCGGTTCTTCAAGTCGTTGGCCGCATCGCCGGCAACCACCGTAGTGGAATCGAACGCTTTGTCGATGGAGTCGGAAACGCCGTCGTAACCCGAGGCGGCCTTAGAGATAGCCTCGCCCAAGGCGCTGTTGGCATCCTTCATGGCCTCGGTCATGCTGGAAACGGAATCCTTTGCCTGGTCGGCAGAATCCAGCACCTCGGAAGCCGAGCTGCCCGCCTGGCCAAGCAAGTCGGCGGAACCGGTAACCAATTGCTGGGTGGCACTGAGCACCTGCGAATACGATTTCAGCATCTTGGAAGCCTGCGACATCTGCGAGCCCAGCGTGTCCACATGGTCGGCCAATACCCCAAGCTGCCCATTGGCATCGGAGGTGTCGGCGTACTTGACCAGCGAGCTGGCAACATTCAGGCCCACCTCGGCAAGCGTTTCGGAAAACGCCTCGTTCACCATGTTCGAGGCCTTGTCGGCACCTTGGTCGGTGAGCTTGGGTGCCACCACGTTCTTCTTCTCGTTGCTGTAGTACAGCAGGTTGGCGTGCTCCACATCGTCGGAGTAGAACGTCATCATGTCTTTGCTGAAGCTCTGCGGGATAACCACCGCGGCATAGTACTTGCCCGAGCATGCCCCATCAATGGCATCGTCTTCGCTGGTGATCACCCAGTCCATCTGCTCGTTGGCCCGCAGCGACGATACCACCTGCTCGCCCATGTTCACCTTCAGCGGAACAAGGTCGCTTTGGTAGCCTTCGTCGTTGTTCACCACCGCAACCTTCAGGTTGCCGGTGTTCTGGAACACATCCCAGCAGGCCAGAACGTTGTACCAGCTGAAGATAGAGGGAAGCAGCACCAGGCCCAGCACGATGATGAGCGAGACCATGTTGCCGAAGATGCGCTTCATGTCGTCTTTGAAAAGCTGACGGATCATCTGCGCACTCGCCTCCTCAGGTCAACAGGCTTGGGCGCCGGCGATGCGGACACGCCGTCGCGGGCCTGGTACAGCATGGAAAGCTCTTCGTCGGAAAGGTCGTCCAGGGTAATCTCGTGGGCCATGCGGTCGCGAACGAATTCGAGCCCGATCAGGAAGAACACCGTTACCGCAAACCATGCCAGCCAGCAGGTAAGGATCACAACCTTCTCCAAGCCCAGCACCCCCAGGATGGGCGATACCACCGCGGGAACCGCCAAGGCAAGGATCAAGGCGCCCCGGCGGAGCCTTGGGTACAAGTGGATGAACCTCTTCGCGCTTTCGGCAAGGCGCGTACGGTACTCTTCGCGGTCGGCCAGCACGCGGAACAGCTGGTCCATGCGGTAGCGACGCGCCGGCAGCTCGGAATCCTCGCCATTGAAGATATCGCTGGCGGCAATCTGCTTGCTGAACATGCGGTTCATGTTGGTAAGGTACGGGCGCGCCAAGAAGCCGCCGATGAAGAAGATAAGGAAGAACAGCAGCAGCACGGCCATGAAGCCCGCCCATTGCAGCCCGTAGAACCCGGCGATGGTTTCGCGCAAAGCGTTGATGCCGTAGGTGAACGGGAACATGGGGTACACCACCTGGAAGAACGGCGGCGTCATCTCTATGGGGTACAGGCCCGTGGCCCCGGGAATCTGCACGAAGATCAAAATGATGCACATGCCCTTGCCCACATGCTGGAACAGCACCGAAAGGGCGAACTGGATGCACAGGTACGTCAAAGACGTGAACATGGCCGTGATGAAGAACAGCGGAGCACTGGCAACTTGAACCCCCAAGAACAGGTTGCCGGCACAGCACACAAACGCCTGCATCATCACAAGCGGGGCCAGGAACAGCCACTTTCCCAGGTAGCGTTCACGCGAGGAAAGGTTCGGGATGCCCTCGTCGTCAACTTCCTGGCGCAGGATAACCAACAGCATGAACACACCGATCCACAGCGTCATGTTCATGAACAGCGGCGCCATGGCCGAGCCATAGGCGTTCACGGAGTACAGCTCAACGGTTTCAAGCTGCGTGGGCGAAAGCATGAAGTCGGCGATCTTCTCGGAATCGATCTGCCCACCGAACAGCTCTTCAAGCGCGCTGGAAGAGCTGAGCGCCAGCACGTCGGTCTTAACCGTGTCGATATCGCTCTGGAAACCGGCAAGCAAGCCGTCGGTTTGGCCCAGGGCATCGGCGGTGGTGGCCAAGGTGGAGTTCAGCTGATCGATGGCGATCACCGACTGGTCTATCAGCAGCTTCTGGTTGGATACCGCCGTGGAAAGGCCGGCCAGCGCATTGGAAAGCTTGGTTATACCGTCGTTCAGCACCGGAAGCGTCTGGGAGTTGAACGTGCTTCGGTAGTCCTTCGATACCACCAGCGTGTTCTGAAGCGCACTGTTCATCTTGTCCGCTGCGGAATTGATGTCATCGGAGGCGGTGCTCAGGTGCCCATAGGTGGTATTCAGGTCCGTCACCGACTGCTCGAGCGAGGAATTCTGCGCATTCAGGGCGTCTATGGCCTCGTTGATGATCCTCTTCGTGTCGTCGTCGAGGCCCGGCGTATCCTCGAGGGTCTGCAGCGTCTGGATCATCATGGTGTTCGCAGAGATGATGGTGTCGCTGGTCTGGGACACAACGGCAACCGCGCCCTCGGCAGCCTGCACCTGGGAATTCACCTTGCTGATGGCGGAATTGGCGTTGTTGCAAGCGGTGCGGGCAAGCTCGTTCGACTCGTCCAGGGCGGAATCCATGCGGGAAACCAGCGGGCCTACCGCGTTTTGGGTGGAAACAAGCAGGCTGGAAGCCTCGGCAAGCTGATCGCTTAGGCCCTGGATGCCGTCCTTGGCGTTCTGCAGCTTTTCCTTCGCATCGGCGGTCTTGGACGCAAGATCGTTCGAGGCGCTCTTCAGGTCTGCCACCGAATCACGCGCTTCCTGGAGCGAGGAATTCGCCTTGTCCAACTGGCCGGCAACACTGGTCTGGCCCGCATAGATGCTTTCCTTGGCATTGGAGATGCTGCTGTTCAGCGTGTCGGCAATCACCCCGCTTACCGTGGAAACGAAGGATGAGTTGATGGTTTCGTCAAGCGTGTTGGCACCGGTATCGGTAACCTTGGTGGAAACGCCGCCCGCCTTCTCGTTCACGTAGTACTCAAGCTGCGGCTGAACGAAATCGCCGGTAAGGAGCGTGGTAACGTCGTAGCTGAAATCGCTCGGCATGATGAAGGCCGCATAGGCCTTGCCGGAGCTCACTTCCTCCATCGCCGTTTCGCGGTCGGTGAACGTCCAGCCCAGCTGCGTGTTTTCCTGAAGCTGCTCGACCACTTGGTCGCCCATGTTCAGCTCGCCCACCGATTCGATGGTAGCGCCCTCGTCTTCGTTCACCACGCACACGCGGATGTTGCCGGTGTTGCCATAGGGGTCCCAAAAGCCCACAACGTTGAACCAGGTGTACAGCGAGGGAAGCACCACCAGCACGAACACCACCACTAGCGCGGCGGGCGCCTTCAACAAGCGCAAGTAATCTCGTTTAAGAACGCGAAGAGCGTTTCCCACGCCGGCAAGCACCTCCTATGCATCCAATCCGTTGCGGCAAACCCCGCTTGGCCAGTTCGGCCAGCTTGATTCTTGCGTATTGTATCCCGCACAGGCAAACTCGCCCGCAGCCCCGCAATCCCTATACAGAAATTCCCCAACTGTAGAAGAATTTGAACAAAGCGGCAGGTTTGTTCATGCAGAAGCGGCGGCTAAACACTGCCCGAGCACGGCATCGCGCGCAGCAACAGACAAGGGAAGGGGCGCGGGCCTATTCGGCCACCTCTTCCAACAGCAGTCGGCGGAACAGGTCGAACGCCTGCCACGGCTCGGCATTCACCGGAACGCCCAAGCCGATGCAGTAGCTTGCCTGCGGCGAAAGCGGTATGCGCACCAGCTCGCCGGAAAGATACGGGGTAACGTCGAGCATATCGGTGAAGCAGAACACCGCGCCTATCCCCTGCGAGGCCATGGCCAGAAGCGTGGGAAGGTTCTCGCTCATGGCAACCACCTTCGGGCGGATGCCGGCATTGCGCAGCTCGGAATAGGCAACTCGGCCCGAAATGTCGTCTATCGTGGCTAGCACGAACGGGCACTTCGAAAGCGCCCCGATGCCCTCGGCGGCCAGCTTTTCCGCCGCGTGCGCCGCCGGCATACCCATAACCTGCGCCAGCAAATCGGGGTGAACCGCAAGCACTATCTTCTCTTTATATATAGGCTCGACGGAAACCCCGGGGCAGGTTCCCTCGAACCGGGCGATAACGGCATCGAGCTCGCCGTGCTCGGCCATGCGGATAAGGGAACGGTTGGTGCCCTCGATCAGCTTCACGGTTACGCCGGGCATCTCCTTGGCCATGCGGGCGACCACCTTCGGCATCAGCACGCGCCCACGGCTATGGGAAATGCCTACCTTCAGCACGCCGGCCGCGCCATTGGAAACCTCGCCGATCTGGCGGATCATGTCGCGCTGGGCCTGGCGCTGCTCGCGCGCGTACATAAGGAACACCTTGCCGGCGGGCGTGAATGAGATGGGGGTAGCGCGCACCACCAGCTTCGCGCCGAGCTGCTTTTCCAGGGAAACCAAACGGGCGCTCAACGTTTGCTGGGAGATCTGCAGCTCGTCGGCCGCCTTGGTGAAGCTCTCGTTTTCAGCCAGCTTGATGAACCAATCCCATCCTTCAAGGCTCACTTTTATCCTTCTTCCCGCAAGGCCCCAAACCGCCAAGCCTGCAATTCAACAGATTCAGCGTATCCGTAGAAACAAAAACGGGGCCGTTTCCGTTCGCCTGGAATGTTATACCGCTATCCAACGATTTTTGTTACCCAACAAAATTAATTGGCGTTTAACAATAAATAAACGGTCAATTCACGTAAAATCAACGACAGCGAAAGGGCTCCGGCTCAAAAACGGCCAGAGCATCCAACGGCAAAAGCCCGAAGAGCCATCCTGCCTTTCGCGTAGGAACAAACGAAAGTGAGAAGAAATGAAGAAGAAGCTTTTGGCAGTCTTCGCCTGCGCCTGCGCTGCAGCTATGGCGCTGGCCCTGGCTGGTTGCAGCAGCTCGTCTAGCTCCAGCAAGGAACTGCGCTTTGTAACCGGCGGCGAGTCCGGCACCTACTATGCCTACGGCAGCGTTCTTGCCCAGTACGCAACCAACAACGCAGGCCTGAACGTGAACGCCCTTTCCTCCGAGGGCTCCAAGGCCAACGTCCAGTCTCTGGAAGCCGGCGAAGCCGAGCTGGCCTTCTGCCAGACCGACGTGGCAACCTACGCCTACAAGGGCACCAACCTGTTCGACGGCGCAGCCTACACCGACTTCTCTGTTGTGGCAGCCCTCTACCCCGAGCAGGTGCAGATCGTAACCTGCGATTCCAGCATCAAGACCGTTGCCGACCTTAAGGGCAAGACCGTTTCCGTTGGCGCTGCCAACTCCGGCGTGTACTTCAACGCCGTCGACATCCTGGGCGCTTACGGCATCGACGTGAAGAGCGACATCTCTGCTGTTTACCAGAACTTCGCCGACTCCGCCGACTCCCTGAAGAACGGCAAGGTTGACGCAGCATTCATCGTTGCCGGCGCACCCACCACCGCCATCACCGACCTTTCCACCTCCAAGCAGGCCTACCTGGTATCCATGGACGCCGAGCACATCGCCAAGCTCCAGGAAACCTCCCCGTACTACGCAACGGCAACCATCCCTGCCGGCACCTACTCCGGCATGGAGTCTGACACCACCACCGTTTCCGTTCTGTCCGTTGTCCTTGCCAACAACTCTGTAAGCGAAGACGACGTGTACGCCTTCACGAAGTCCCTCTTCGACGGCGCTCAGAACAACGCTGAGGCTCATGCCAAGTACAAGGAGCTCAGCCTTGAAACCGCTTCCTCCATTTCCTCCGTTCCTTACCATGCTGGCGCTGCCAAGTACTTCAAGGAGCAGGGCGTAGAGGTTCCCACCGCTTAATGGCTTAATGGTCTAACCGCCGGAAACCTGCTGTCGCAACTGAAGCGAACAGCCTGCATGAAGGGTCGCAGCGCGCAGATGCCGCTGCGACCCTGATTTGCTACCTAAAGCCCTGCGTGCGCGCTGCGCTCTTGGCGCTTTCGGGTTCGCCACCATGCGCAACCCGCCCCGATAGCCCAGCCCGCACGCAATGTGTATGCCGTACCCGACTATTTGCAAGGAGAGCTATGAGCATATTCAACTCGAGCAAATTCAATATCAAGAAGAAGAGCGAGGTGGAAGACGAGCAGAGCGTACCCAGCAACGCCGACGTCGATGTAGACGAGGTAATGCGCAAGTACGACCGCGAGTCCAACACCCGCATCTGGACGGGCGTTCCGAAGGCCATCATCACCGGCGTGATGGTGCTGTTCTCGGTGTACTGCCTGTACATGACGCTGTTCAGCGTAGAGCAGGCCGAAACGCGCCTGGCACGCTTCCTGGCCTTCGTCATCATCATCGGCTTCCTGATGTACCCCGCCTCCAAAACCGGGCACTCCCCCAACCACATCCCGTGGTACGACATCGTGCTTATGGTAGTGGGCGCGGCGTCGTTTATGTACTTCGCCGTGAACACCACGCCCATCCTTATGATGGGTGCGCGCATCGGCACGCTGGAACTGGTAATGGGCATCTGCGGCATAGCGGTGCTCATCGAGCTGTGCCGGCGCTGCGTGGGCCTTCCCATCATCATCGTGGTGGGCTGCCTTATCATCTACGCCTTTTACTGGCAGTTCAGCCACGGCAACGACTTCATGCGCGCGCTCACCAACGTGGTGCAGAAGCTGTTCTACACCACCAGCGGCGTTATCGGCACGCCTACCAACGTGTGCTACACCTACATCGTGCTGTTCATCATCTTCGGCGCGTTCCTTGAGCGCACCGGCATCGCGAACTTCTTCATCTCGTTCGCGAACCGCCTGGCCGGCTGGTCTTCCGGCGGCCCGGCCAAGGTTGCCGTTATCTCTTCGGCCCTGTGCGGCATGGTTTCCGGCTCTTCGGTAGGCAACACCGTTACCACCGGCTCGGTAACCATCCCCATGATGAAGAAGACCGGCTACAAGCCGGAATTCGCCGGCGCGGTTGAAGCCGCTTCCTCCACCGGCGGCCAGATCATGCCCCCCATCATGGGCGCGGCCGCGTTCCTGATGGCAGAGTACATGGGCATCCCCTACATCCAGGTTGCCACCATCGCCATCATCCCCGCCATCCTGTACTTCGGCGGCATCTTCTGCACGGTGCATCTGGAGGCCAAGAAGCGCGGCCTGAAGGGCATCCCCTTCAACGAGCTTCCCACCTGGATCTACCTGCTGAAGAACTGCTACCTCATCATCCCGCTGGTGGTGCTGGTGTGGATCGTTTCCGCCGGCATCTACACCATGGCCGTTTCTGCCGCCATCTCCATCTTCGTGGCGTTCGTCATCGGCTACATCCACTTCTTCCTTACCAACTGGGCTGAGCGCACCGAGGAAGACACCTTCGGCAGCATCCTGCTGGAAACCACCAAGACCGCGCTCTGGACGGCCGCCGACGCCTTCGCTGCCGGCGCACGCAACTCCATCGCCGTTGCCGTTGCCTGTGCGCTGGCCGGCATGATCGCCGGCTGCATCACGGTTACCGGCCTGGCTTCCGTGCTCATCAACGCCATCGTTATGGCTGCAGGCGACTACCTCATCATCGGCCTTATCCTTACCATGCTGTGCTGCATCGTTCTGGGCATGGGCGTTCCCACCACCGCGAACTACTGCATCATGGCCGCAACCTGCGCCCCCATCCTTATCCAGCTGGGCGTGCCGCTGGTATGCGCCCACTTCTTCGTGTTCTACTTCGGCATCCTGGCCGACATCACGCCGCCGGTTGCGCTGGCCGCCTACGCAGGCTCGGCAATCGCGAAGTCGAAGCCGATGAAGACCGCCGTGAACGCATCGCGTTTGGGCATGGCGGCCTACATCGTGCCGTTCATCTTCGCCTTCTGCCCCGCCCTTATCATGCAGGTGCCCGTTGAGCCCTATATGGTGGTAATCAACACCGCCATGGCCCTGTTCGGCCTGTTCGGCATCGCCGCCGGCATCGAGGGCTACCTATTCGGCAAGATCAACGTGGTACTGCGCATCTTCGCCATCGTGGCCGGCCTGGTAATCATGCTGCCCATGTCCGAATCCGACGGCATCACCTCGCTATGGCTGAATGCCATCGGCTTCGTGTTCGTAGCCGGCGTGTTCGTGTTCCAGAAGCTTCGCCACGGCAAAGACAACGACAGCGGAAACGGCGATGGCAAAAGCGTAGAGGCCGCAGCCTAGCAGCTGGTCCCTGGCCAATGCCCTACTGAACACAAGCGGTGCCGGCCAGCACAGCCGGCGCCGCTCCCGAAACGCACACCCTCCACTTGAAACGAGGACCTATGGATATCAAAGAAACCATCTGGGTCACTGGCTGCAACGGCTTCTTGGGCCGCGAGATAGTCAAGCGCCTGAAGGAAACCTACAACTGCACCGTGGTAGGCACCGACACCGAGCTGAGCGTGACCGACCCCGACCTGGTAGACGCCTTTGCGCAAGACCTGCGCCCCGACGTGGTAATCAACTGCGCCGGCATATCCCGATCGGTTGCCGGCCTGGGCAACCGCATCCACGCCTACGAGGTTAACGCCCTGGGCGCGCGCAACGTGGCGCTTGCCGCCAACAACGTGGATGCGCTTATGGTGCAGATCTCTACCGACGACGTGTTCCCCATGCGCATGGCCGAGCCCGCCAACGAGTTCGACACGCCCCACCCCGAAACCCCCTACGGCAAGTCGAAGCGCGCCGGCGAGGTTATGGTGCGCGACACCGCACCCAACCACCTCATCATCCGATCTTCATGGGTATACAGCGCAGACGGCAGCCAGGTGAAGAACGCGCTCGATGCCGCGAAGAACGGCAAGACCATCGGCGCGCGCACCGACCAGATCGCCTCGCCCACCTCGGTTTCCACCTACGTTGACTTCCTTATCAAGGCAATCAACCGCAAGGCAACCGGCACCCTGCACGTTACCAGCCGCGGGCTGGCAAGCCGCTACGAGTTCCTTTCCCGCGTGCTTACCGTGTGCGGCTACGACCCGGCAAAGGTGCTTACCCCCGAATCCGACCTGGTAACCGCAGAGCAGGTTGAGCTGGAAAGCCTGATGCTTGAAATGTTCGGCGCAGAACTGCCCACCTGGGAAGAAGACGTGGACACCTACTTCAAGGAAATCGGCTTGGCGAAATAACCGCCAAATGCCCTGCACCTGAAACACAATGGCCCGCCTCGGCGGGCCATTTGCTCGCTAAGGCTCAGACCTGGCAGAAAACAAGGAAAGCCGCGACGCATCTGTCACGGCTTTCCTTGTTTTCTCTGCCCAGTCGGCTTTACCACCCCATCGCCCTAGCGTGGCGAAGCGGTCTGCCCTTCAGTGCGACAATATGCGCCCTCGCGCTACTGCACCTTCTGGTATAGCTACTTCGAGCGATGCAGCAGCTTAGCGCCCACAATGATGCAGCCTACGCCTACTGCAACGCCAGCCGTAATGGCAACGCTGCCCATAGCAATGGCCATTGCGCCCGAGTGGCGCATCGTCTTCAAAGCCTTTTCCATAGCGTCCTCGCTTTCAGTCCGTCCTTCTTCATAGAAGTGTACCAATTATCCCACCGCCAACAATCCAACCGGGGAAACCACGCCGCACAGCGCGATGAGCGGTCGGGGCGATATAGCACTTTAGTGTGCTAAAGAGGGACTGTCCCTACTGGCACAGGCCATTTCCATACAGGCTGCACCAGCCGACGTGTTTTATGCGATAACATATTTAGCTCGAAAAAGGAGGCCGCATGACCACTGTCGACGATATGCAAGA
>CAVDWN010000023.1:0-11470 GCA_963612535.1 Sphaerochaetaceae bacterium | reverse complement strand
TTGGTGTCGGAGGCGGGATTTGAACCCGCACGCCCGGTAAAGTGGGCACTAGCACCTCAAGCTAGCGTGTCTGCCGTTCCACCACTCCGACGTATGTTTTGCTTCGCGGTGTTGCTTGCGAAGCAGCGATAGATATATTACCAAAACAGGACCCGCGTGCAAGGGGGAAATCCAACTTTTTTGAAAAGCGGATTCAGCACTGCATCATGCCTGGTCATTGGCCTCTTCGATGAGCTTTTCGACCATTGCCCACTCCCCTTCTTCCTCGATTGGGATCAGGGAGATTGCCGCCATGCCCGACTGCTCGTTGTATTCGACATCGGCCGGAACGTAACCGGATGCATACACAACCGTGTTGCCATCTTCATCAACCTGGTTGTCGGTGTAGACGATGTAGGACTTTCCGTTGTCCGTGTTCTGGAACGTGAACAGGGTCTCGCACTCTACAATGCGCCCATCGGGGTTTATGGCGTTGAACCTAACGTTTTGTTGGAACTTGCTCTTATCGCTCATAAAGATTCAGCCCTTCTCTTCGGTAAGCCGACAAAAAAGAAGGCGACCAAAACGATCGCCTTCTGAAACATGCTATTTCGCAATCCTTAGCCGTTGATGCTGCCCTGGGGGTAAACCACCATTAGCACGATAAGGGAAATAAGGAACACGGCAGCGAGGATGATGGTGATGCGGTCAAGGTTCTTCTCGACGATGCTGGACCCCGACTGGTTGTTATAAACCTGGCTGGCAATCATGTCGCTGACGCCAGTGCCCTTGCCGGAATGCAACAGAACGAAGATAACCAGACCGATGCCGGAAGCAACCAGCAGAACCGTAAAAATAATCGCAACAATAGACAACGTAAATCCTTACCTAAACAAGTCTCACGAATCATTGATTATAGGAAACAACGATTCGCTTGACAAGCATGCTGCTATGCCTCGTGAGCGGCCTCTACCAGCTGACGGAAACTGTCGGCCTTAAGCGATGCTCCGCCGATAAGCCCACCGTCGATGTCGGCCTGGGCCAGAAGCGACTCGACGTTGCCGACGTTCATGGAGCCGCCGTACAGAACGCGGGTTGCATCTGCCGTTTCGGCCCCGAACATCTCGGCCAAAACCGCGCGGATTGCCGCGCAAACCTCCTGCGCCTGCTCGGGCGTAGCCGTGCGGCCCGTACCGATGGCCCAAATGGGCTCGTAGGCAACTACGACCTGCTTCATGTCCAGCTCGTCGAGCCCGGCCAAGCCGGCACGCACCTGGGCGGTGATGAACTCCAGGTACTCGCCGGAATCGCGCAGGGCAAGCGATTCGCCAACGCACATAATAGGTGCAATGCCCGCTGCAACCAGCGCCTTCACCTTGCGGTTCACCGAGGTATCGGTTTCGTTGAACATCTCGCGGCGCTCAGAGTGGCCCACGATGCAGTACTCGCAGCCAGCATCCTTGATCATGGGGATGGAAACCTCGCCGGTGAATGCGCCAGATTCCTCCCAATGCACGTTCTGCGCACCTAGCGAGATCTTCGTCTTGTCGAAATCGAGCACGGTGTAGGCGGATTTCAGGTCGATGGAGGGAGGGCAGATGACCACATCCACATCGTCCCATTTGCGGTTGTACTGGTTGCAGAGCTGCTGCGTGAGCACAACCGCCTCGGGGATGGTATTGTTCATCTTCCAATTGCCCGCCATAAGATAGGTACGCATGGCCTCTCCTTTACTTCAATGCCTCAACACCGGGAAGCGCTTCGCCCTGGACCAGCTCCATGGAGGCGCCGCCACCGGTAGAGATGAACGTCATCTGGCTAGCAAGATCGAACTTGTTAACCGCGGCAACGCTGTCGCCGCCACCGATGATGGTATCAGCTTCCTTGTTGGCTGCAACCGCAAGGGCAACACCCTTGGTGCCCGCTTCGAACGAGGACATCTCGAACACGCCCATGGGGCCGTTCCAGAAAACGGTTTTGGCCTTTGCGATGGCGTCGCCGTAAGCGGCGGTGGTTGCCGGGCCGATGTCCAAGCCCATCATGTCGGAAGGAATAGCGTCTACGCCGCAGGTAACCGTCTTGGCGTCGTTGGCGAAGGCGTCTGCGCAAACCACATCGGTGGGAAGAAGGATATCTACGCCCTTCGCCTTGGCCTTGGCCAGCATCTGGCCGGCACGTTCCACCCAGTCCTGTTCCATAAGCGAAGTGCCAACGCCGTAGCCCTGGGCAACCAGGAAGGTGAAGCACATGCCTCCGCCGATGATAAGGGTGTCGCACTTGTCGATGAGCGCATCGATAACAGCAACCTTGTCAGACACCTTCGAGCCACCCAAGATAGCAACAAACGGATGGTTGGGCTTGTCGAGCATGGAGGTAAGGGTGGAAACCTCCTTGGTCATAAGCGCACCGGCATAAGCGGGAAGGAATGCCGCAACGCCGGCGGTGGAAGCATGGGCTCGGTGCGCCGCGCCGAACGCATCGTTTACGTAGACATCGCCCAGGGAAGCCAGTTCCTTGGCGAATTCGGTATCGTTCTTCTTCTCGCGCTTGTCGAAGCGAAGGTTCTCGAGCAAGCACACATCGCCATCGCCCAGGCCGGAAACGGTTGCCTTGGCCGACTCGCCGATGGTGTCGGTGGCGAAGGCCACCGGCTTGCCGAGCACCTTAGAGAGATGCTTGGCCACAGGAGCCAAAGAGAATTCCTCCTGGTAGCCCGTGCCATCGGGACGGCCCAGATGGCTGCACAGCACAACACGTGCACCACGATCGATAAGGTTTTGGATGGTGGGCAGGGCCGC
Source organism: Sphaerochaetaceae bacterium (assembly GCA_963612535.1). Lineage (GTDB taxonomy): Bacteria > Actinomycetota > Coriobacteriia > Coriobacteriales > Eggerthellaceae > Anaerotardibacter. Next base: position 8,693 of record CAVDWN010000023.1, on the reverse strand, counting down.
CTTGATGCGGGTATCGTCGGTTACCTCGCCATTGGCCAGCGGAACATTGAAATCAACACGGCAAAGAACGCGCTTTCCCGCAACATCAGCATCGGTGAAGGTTTTAACTTCGCTCATTTTCAGCCTTTCTCACAGAAAAAGAGAGCCTCGAACTTGAGACTCTCTTTTGTTTCACTTGAAAGCGATTACACGCCTACAGCATGATCTTCGCAAGGTCCTTGACGCGGTTGGAGTAGCCCCATTCGTTGTCGTACCAGGAAATGCACTTCACCAGGTTGCCCTTGCCGCCGAGCACCATGGTGAGCTTGCTGTCGAACAACGAGGAATGGTCGTCGCCCACGATGTCGGAGGAAACGATGGGATCCTCGACGTAGGCCAGGATACCCTTCAGCGGGCCTTCGGCAGCGGCCTTCATGGCGGCGTTGACCTCTTCGATGGTTACCTCGCGCTCAAGCTCGACGGTAAGGTCGACCATGGAGCCGTCGGGGGTGGGAACGCGGGTGGCAAAGCCATCGAGCTTGCCCTTCAGCTCGGGAAGAACCAGGGATACTGCACGAGCCGCACCGGTGGTGGTGGGGATCATGGAAAGGTTGGCGGCGCGGGCGCGACGCAGGTCCTTATGGGACTGGTCCAGGATCTTCTGGTCGTTCGTGTAGGAGTGGATGGTGTTCATGAAGCCGCGCTTGATGCCGAACTCGTCCATAAGCACCTTGGCGAACGGCGCAAGGCAGTTGGTGGTGCAGGAAGCGTTGGAAACGATGTTGTGCTTAGCGGGGTCGTACTGGTCGTCGTTGACGCCCATAACGATGGTGATGTCCTCGTTCTTGGCAGGAGCCGTGATAAGGACCTTCTTGGCACCGGCTTCGATGTGCTTCTTGGCCTCGTTGGCATCGGTGAAGAAGCCCGTGGACTCGATAACCAGGTCTACGCCGATTTCGCCCCAAGGGATGTTCAGCGGGTTGCGGTCGCCGAAAACGCGAACCTTATGGCCATCGACAATGATGAAATCACCTTCGACCTTGACCTCGTCGTAAACGCGGCCATGGATGGAATCGTACTTCAGAAGATGGGCGTTAGCCTCGGTGCTGCCAGGATCGTTGATAGCGACGATGTCGAATGCAGGATCCTTCTCCATCGCGCGGAAAACAAGTCGGCCGATACGACCGAAGCCGTTGATACCAACCTTGGTTGCCATGTGGCTCCCCTTTCATGCCTGTGACAAAGTAATAGCGCGCATTACACGTGCGTTTCGATTTTATCGCAATACTGTTGCGCGCTTTAACGGCATCTGCGGCGAAGGCCCATCGGAACGGTTATTGGCAACTATTCGGCGATCAATGGAGCTTGGCTGCCATTTGCTCGATCCTTCTAACCCTATGATAGATTGCCGATTTCGACAGAGGAGGGTTCGCCCGCTCTCCCAGTTCCTTCAGGGTTGCGTCCGGGTAGGTAACGCGCAGGCGGATATACTCCTGAAGCGCACTGGGCAGCGACTTGATGTCCTGGTGCTCGAGCACCGTGCGAATGGCCTCAACCTGGTCGACCGAGGCCGCTTGGGTCTTCGCCTGGTTTGCCAGCTCGGCGTTCACGCGGCGGTTAACATCGTTGCGCACGCTTTTCACCACGCGGGCATTTTCCATCTTCAGCGCGCTTTGGTGCGCACCGACGAATGCCAAGAAGCTTGATATCGCCGCTCCGCTTTTCAGGTACACCGTGTGGGTGCTGCGGCGCTCAACCACCTTCGCGTTGATGTCCTTCTTGGCCATGAGCTCCACGATGTCGTTGGCCATGGTTTGGGACTCAACGGTGATCTCGAAATGGAAGTCGCCGCGCGGGTTGGATACGAATCCGCTGCCCAGGAACACCCCGCGCAGATACGCCGAAGCGCAGCACGACTTGCGCACCAATTCCGGGTCGATTCCGCGCTGAAGGCCTTCTTCGCCGATGATGCCCAGCTCTTTGAGTGCTTCATTCAAACCAGGCTGCGCCGGAACGTCGATAAGCCAGTTGGGCGTCTTGTGCAGCACACTGCGGCGCATGGTCAAATCGGTTTTCAGCGAATACATGTTATGAAGAGCGCTGATGATGAAGCGGGCAACCTGCGGGGCGTCGGTGGAGATCTCGAGCCGGAAATGCCCAGCTCCGCTAAGGAAGATAGATCCTTCTATGCGAATAAGCGCGGCCAGGGTGGCCGCATCGCAGTGCGAGCAGACGGGCTCGACATGCACCAGTTCGTCTTTTACCTCCGTGGTGAACGACATAGCCTGAACACCCCCATGAATGCATCGGCAAGGGCCTTCGGGTCGTGCCAGGTGGGCCTTTGCGGGTCTACCATATCTCGCAGCAACACAACCGGCCCCTGAGCTTGGATGGCATCAATGTCTTCCTGGGATATGCGAACCGAACGGATACGGGATCCAAGGCTCGTTCCATCGCGAAGCTCGGCCAACGCACTTTGCTGGCTGGCCTCCCCCGCAACCGCCTCGAACGAGCCGGTGGAGAAACGGGCCTTGTTGGGCTTGGAAGCGGAATGCACCAGCACATAGTCCAAGCATCCGGCCATGCCGTGTCGCAGCAGCGCTTCCACGTGCTCACGAGCGGAAAGGCCCCAGGTTTCGCCCTGCTGGTCGGCAAGACTGCAGACGAAAACCGTGCGCGCGTGCGACTGCCGGATAGCATCAACGATTCCCGGCACCAGAAGATTAGGAATGATGGAGGTGAACAGGGATCCCGGCCCCAGCACCACGATATCGGCCTGGCGGATAGCCCGAAGCGCCTCAAGGTACGGAAGGCACCGCTCGGGCGATTCGAGCCAAACCTGCTCAAGGGCGGTTGACGACTTGCAGGCAACCGACTGGCCGTGCAGCACCCTTCCATCAAGGGTGCGGGCGCACAGGGTAACGTTGTTGAGGGTAGAGGGGTACACGTGCCCCCGGGCCCCCAAAAGCTGGCCGCAGATCTTGATGGCCTCGGGGAACGAGCCGGTTGCGTTTTCCAGCGCAGAGAGCATCAGGTTGCCCAAGGTGTGGTTGCGCGCGAAGTCGAAACGATACTTGAACGCCTTAGTAAGCGGATCGTCTGGGTTCGCCGCGAAGGCCGCAAGGCACTTGCGGATGTCTCCCGGCGGGGTAACGTGCGCCTCTTCGCGGAGGATGCCGGTAGAGCCACCATCGTCGGCCATCGCAACAACCGCCGAGGTTTGCACCCCTAGCGCAAGAAGCGTCTTGATGGAAACAGGAGCGCCTGTGCCACCGCCGATGACGACGGCCTTGAGCTTCGATGGGTCCACTTCCGCCTTAAGCGGGTTCGGCAGCTTCAGCGAGCCGATGGCACGAAACGCCTGGGTCGATGAATCGTCGAGCTTGAAGCCGCTTGCAGGGGCTGCGTGCTTGCCGGGGAACAGGCTCATCGATCCACTTCCTTTGAAGTGTCGGCCAGGGCGATATCGCGATGGGAAACATGGGCGTTGTATCCCTGACCTCGTAGGATAGATCCTGTTTTCTCGGCAAGGACCACGCTGCGATGCTGACCGCCGGTGCACCCAACGCCGATAACCAGCTGCTGCTTGCCTTCGGCCACATAGCCAGGCATCACGCAGGTAAGCAGATTCGCCCATGCGGCAAGGAACCTATCGGTTTCCTCATGGCCAAGAACGTAGCTCTGAACCGCCTCGTCCATGCCGGTAAGGGGGCGCAGCTCGGGCACGTAGAACGGGTTGGGAAGGAAACGCACGTCGATGACGATATCGGCATCGGTTGGTGCACCGTGCTTGAACCCGAAGGAGTACACCACCACATCCAAGCCGTCTTTCTGGGTGCCCTTCGCATACAGGCGCCGCAGTTCCTCGCGCAGCTGGCGCGTGCTCATATCTGAAGTGTCGATGTAGGAATCGGCCAAGCCGAGCAACGCCTTGATGAGGTTGCGCTCGTAGGCGATGGCCTGCCCGATGCTGCGGGAATTGTTGATGCACAGCGGGTGGCGGCGCCGCGATGCCTTGTAGCGCGCGATAAGCACGTTGTCGCGCGCGTCCAAGAAGATGATCCTAAACGTGATGCCGGCCGTTTTCAGGTTCTCCAACTCGCCGATAAGATGGTTGAAGTACTCGCGGTTGCGGGCATCGCAGACGATGCAGAGCTTGCGCCCTATCTCGGTTTGCCCTGGCACGCTGGCCAGGCTGATCATGCTCATGATGAGCTTCGGCGGCAGGTTGTCGATGCAGAAATAGCCCAGGTCCTCGAACGTGTGCATGGCCTCGGTGCGGCCCGCGCCGCTCATCCCGGTGATGATGACGACGTCAGGGCCCTCCCCTGCCGGCGCCTCGGCCCCCAAGGCAGCGCTTGCCGCCGAAACATCCGCAGTCATAGAAAGACCTCCCAGCTCACAGGCCTATTCACCAGGCACAGCAGATTGCGCTGGATGATTGGCCGACTTGTCGTCGTATTCCCTCAGTACAGCATACACGTCCTCGGCCACCTGGTCTGGAACGGTATGCGAATCCTTTATCTGCTGCAACGTTGCCTTGCGCAGCGCCGAGAACGAGCCGAACGAACGCAGCAGGGCCTTCTTCCGCTTCGGGCCCATGCCTATCACCTCGTCCAAGATGCTGGTGGTCATCCCCTTGCCGCGAAGCTCGCGGTGGAACGTGATGGCAAAACGGTGCGCCTCGTCTCTAACCTGCTTGACCAGATACAGGCTGGGGCTGCCGCCGGGAAGCACCACCGGGCCGCTGTCCTGCCAGGGAACGAAAAGCTCTTCGTCGCGCTTGGCCAAACCGCAGATGGGGATGTCGCCGGCCCCCAATTCGCCCAACTGGGCGATTGCGGCGCTCAACTGCGGCTTGCCGCCGTCCAAGATGATAAGGTCGGGCCGCTTCCCGAAGCGTTCGTCGGCCAAACGTTCCTTGCAATACCTTCGGGCCATAACCTCGCTCATCATGGCGAAGTCGTTGGCTTCATCGGATTCCATGCGGATCTTGAAGCGGCGGTACTGCCCTTTGTCGGGCCGGCCGTTGGTGAACACCACCATTGACGCAACGGAATAACGGCCATGGATGGTGGAGATGTCGAAGCACTCTATGCGCAGCGGAGGGCGCTCAAGCGCCAGGGCGCTTTCCAGCTGAAGCAGGGCATCGTTGATACGCTCGTCGTCGTAGCTGCTGCGCGCCTTGTAGCGCATAAGGACATGGCGCGCATTCCGGTTGGCCATATCCAATAGGGCGGCCTTCTCCCCGCGCTGGGGAACCGTGAAGCGGACGATGGCGCCGTGCGCGCTGCTAAGCTTCGAGGTGAGCCAGTCGCAGATCACGTCGCTGTCTTCGGGGGCTTCCTGCAAGACAACCTCGTGCGGGATGCTCTCGGTTGTGCCGTAGTAGCGCAAGACGAACATACGCAACAACTCGGAGGCGGGAACGTCCTTGCCCTTGTTGAAGATGAACTCGTTGGCGTTCATGATGCGGCCTTCGCGCAGAACAAGCACGGCAACGCCTGCGATGGTTTCCTCGCGAAATACACCGATGACGTCGGCGTTCAGGCGATGCGAAGACACGGCATGTTGCTTCTGCGCAAGCGATTCCACGGTCTGTATCCGGGCCTTGATGCGCGAGGCCCGCTCGAAGTCGAGGGCTTCGGCTGCCTGGGCCATATCTTGGCGAAGCTCGTCGATGAACTCCTTGTGCGAACCTGAAAGGAATCGCTCAACCTTGCGCACCTGCTCTTGGTACTCTTCGGGCGAGATCTTGCCGCAGCACGCTCCGGGGGCCAAGCCAACATGGCAATCGAAGCAAGGTCGATCGGCCAGAGCGGCAGCGTCGTAGGGAGCATCTTCGAGCTTCCGGCACATCCTGCGCCAGTCGGCGCACGAGGTTGAGCAGATGGGCACTACGCGGCGAATGATATCCACCAGGTTCCGCGCAGCCCTGCTGTCGGTATAGGGCCCGAAGTACCGCGAGGAAGGCTTGTGCTTTTCGCGCGTGTACTTGATTGCAGGGAAAACATCGCCCTTGGTCAGTGCGATGAACGGGTAGGTCTTATCGTCCTTGAAGTCCGCGTTGAAGTACGGTGAGTACTGCTCGATGAGGTTGCGCTCGAGCACAAGGCTTTCGTGCTCGTTTGCCGCCACAACGTACTCGAACGAGTGGATCTGGGACACCAGCAGCGGGATCTTCGCACGATCGTCCTGGAAGTTCACGTACTGGCGCATACGAGCGCGAAGCTGCTTCGCCTTGCCTACGTAGATAACCTCGCCTTGCTCGTTCTTCCAAAGGTACACGCCGGGTTCGGTTGGCACGCTGGCAAGCTGGTCCTTGATCCGCTGAAGCCTTTCTTCGTCCAATGCCGTGCCTACACGTTCTCTTCCAAATCCAGCAGCATCAGGGAAACGTTGTCGCGCATATCCTTGGCCTGGGCGCGGGTCAGGCTGCCCGAAGCGTAGAAGTCTTGGATAACCTCCAGCTCGAAGTGGAGGCCTCGGCGTTGGATGTCCTCAATGCCGACTACCGCGTTTTCAACAGCCTCGGAAGAGATGGTGGCATCGGACTTGTCGAACACCGAAAGCGCGCGTTCGTGGGCAATCATGAGCTTGGCAACAACTTCACTGGGATAGTCCGGGTCATCAACCAGTGTTTGCAGATATTCGATGGCATAGCGCTCGGACATCTCGCGCACCTTGTCGATAGACTCGGTATTCACCAATACGGCGCGCCCGAAGAACGTGGTGATGTTCCTGCGCAGCATTACGAACGTGGAGCGAAGGCGCATCAAACGGTAGCGCGTGGTGAACGAAGCATCCTTCGAGTGCGCGATCAGGCGCTTCTGCCGGGAAAGGCGCTCTAAGTACTCGAACGTCTCGTACGAATCGATTTCCTTGCGCTTGGCCGCCTCGATAAGATGCGAGGCCTGATAATCAAGGACCTCAAGACGCAACGAGGCAACTGCGGGCTCCTCGATATCGGACATAGAGCGAATGGACCGGATTCGGTTGTTGTAGGACGATACGACTATCTTGGTTTCCCGGTCGTCCTTTTCCGAGGAATCCGCCATCAAGCGCTCGATAACCGTGCGCATGATCTCGATCTTGGTGCGGTTCAGCTCCTCTTCAGCTTCCTGGCTGGCCTGGGTGTCTTCGCGAGGAGCGAGGATCGGCAAAAGGAAATTAGCCAGAACAAGGGTGATCAAGATAACGCCCGAAGCCAAGAAGATGATCAACGAACGCTGAGGGAACGAAGAGCCGTCGGACAGCAGGAACGGTATGGTGAACACGATAGAAAGGGTAACTGCGCCCTTAGGACCGCCTACTGTGGTGATGAGCGCGTTCTTCACCAAACGCAAGCTGAACTTGTCGCGCTTGCCGCTATCGGGGTTGACAAGCAACCTGGCCATAACGAGCGCCCAAATGAAACGCAACACAACGATAAGGGCGGTAAGCAGCAGCACGTAGCCGATAAGGTCGAAGTTGTTGATATAGACGTTGTCCCACGTGGACTGCATTGCGTTGGGTAGCTGCACGCCCAGAAGAACGAAGACGATGCCGTTCAGAGTAAAGGAAATGGCCTTCCATACGCTGGTAACCGCAATGTTCAATCGGCTCTGGTACGGGGAGATCTTGTGATCGCGGAACATGCTCCACACGATACCGCAGGCAACAACTGCCAGGATGCCGGAAACGCCCACCAACTCCGAGAACAGGAACACGACAAACGGCATGGAAACCTCGAACAGCACATGGAACGTGATGTTGTCCAGGCCCATGGTGCGGATGCGTCGCGTGATAAGCAGGAACAGCGCCGCCAGGAGGATGCCCAGCACCAAGCCGCCCAAGAACGTGATAACGAACGAGGTTGCGGCGCTTGCAAGGGAAAAGGCGCCGGTAACCGCTGCAGAGATGGCGAACTGGAAGGAAACAACGCCCGAGGCATCGTTGATAAGCCCCTCGCCCTGAAGGATAGAGCCTTCCCTCTTGCCGAGCTTGGCTTCCTTCTTCAGCGCCTGAACGGCAACCGCATCGGTAGGGCCAAGGGCGGCACCCAAGGCAAACGCGGCAGCCAAGGGGATGCTGGGTACCAGCCAATGCAGCACGAAGCCCACGCACAGCGTGATAACGACCACAAGGCCAATGGCAAATGAGAGGATTGTCGCCTTATCGTCCCATAGGTTCTTCTTGTCCGCCTCCAACGAGTCGCTGAAAAGCAAAGGGGCAATGAAGAGCACCAGGAACAGCTCAGGGTCGATATTCACCTCGATTGGGGCGATAGCCAGCAACGCGATAACGATACCCAAGCCGATCTGGATAAGCGGCGATGAAACGCGGGGCAAAACCTGATCGAGTATGGAAGACAGAAGAACGGCGAGCATCAAAAGCAGGATCAGTTCAAAAGCTTCCACTATAGGCACCCCTTAGGACGTGATTCGTACACTTATTAATGTATCGAAAAGGCGTGCTCAAAAGGCGGGCGTCTGCTCACTGGACAAAAAGAACAAAGGTGGGGCAAGAAGCCCTTGGCGCAAGCGCCTGCGGACGATTCCCTAAAAACGTGCCACTGGCACATTTTCTGAACGGGAATCCACCTCATCGGTTCGAGTCCCCGACACTTGGTTGCGAGGTTGCCGACAATAAAAAAGCCCCATTGCTGGGGCATAAATTCGAAATGGTGGACCGTCGGGGACTCGAACCCCGGACCTTGGGATTAAGAGTCCCCT
>CAVDWN010000022.1:0-11809 GCA_963612535.1 Sphaerochaetaceae bacterium | reverse complement strand
CCTTCTGCTTTGTTACCCTACATTTCAATCATTTTAAAGAAATGTAGGGTAACTGGCTAGAGCCGCAATCACCTCATCGAACAGGTCACGCCTCGCATCCATCAAACCACCAAGAAGGCCAGCATCCATATCATGGGTGCTGGCCTTCGGTTTCGTGCCGGCCTATGTGCTGGCCTATTTCTGGTTGAACACGTCTTGCGTGCGTGCAAGCCCCTTCTCCAAGAGGGACTCCACCGCTTCCGCTGAGCGCTGGACTGCCGCATCGAAATCGTCTTTGGCATCTTTCTTCGGCACGCCCAAAACGAAATCGACCACGCTCATGCGCCCCGGCGGGCGGCCAATGCCGCAGCGCACGCGCAGGAAATCGCGCGAGCCGCACTTCTCGATGATGGACTTCAGGCCGTTGTGGCCCGCATGCCCACCGCCCTTCTTCACCTTCACGGTGCCAGGGTCGATGTCCAGCTCATCGTGGATAACGATAAGCTCGTCTACCGGGCAGTCGTATTCCTTCAGCAACTTGGAAACCGGCCCGCCCGAAAGGTTCATGAAGCTCTGCGGCTTGGCCAGAATCACCTTGGTAAGCTCACCGTTCAAGCGAACCTTTCCTTCGCCCACCAGCGAACCGCAGGTGTTCTTCCAGTAGCTCACGCCCCAATCCTGCGCCAGGGCATCGACGGTGTCGAAGCCGGCGTTGTGGCGCGTGTGGGCGTATTCTTCGCCGGGGTTTCCCAGCCCAACAACTACGCGCATCGGCTACAGCGCGAACTCGGGGTCGAACAGCGAAGCCACCGACTTGTTGTCGTAGACGTTGCTGATGGCATGGGCCAGAAGCGGGGCAACCGAGATAACGCGGATCTTGCCGGTCTGCTTGTCCTGCGGCACGGCAACGGTGTTGCACACCACAACCTCGTCGATCTGGGACTTCTCGATGCGCTCGTAGGCCGGGCCCGAGAAGATGGGGTGGCTTGCGCACACGAACACCTTTTCAGCGCCTTTTTCCTTCAGGGTTGCCACGGCGGCGCACAGGGTACCGGCGGTGTCGATCATGTCGTCGTTCACGATGCAGATCTTGTCCTTAACATCGCCGATAAGCGCCGTGATCTCGGCCTTGTTGTGGCCGGGACGGCCCTTGTGCATGATGGCCAGATCGGCATGCATCATGTCGGAAAGCTTCTTAGCGGCCTTCGCACGGCCAACATCGGGGCTTACCACGCACAGTTTCTCGGGATCAATGTCCTTCTTCTTGAAGTAATCGGCGAAGATGGGCAGCGCAGTAAGGTGGTCTACCGGGGTGTCGAAGAAGCCCTGGATCTGGCCCTGGTGCAGGTCGATGGTAATGGTGCGTGTGATGCCGGCAACGCTCATGAGGTTCGCCACCAGCTTAGCGGTGATGGGCTCGCGGGCTGCGGCCTTGCGGTCCTGACGGGCGTAGCCGTAGCAAGGAACAACCGCGTTGATGGTGCGGGCGGAAGCGCGCTTGGCGGCATCGGCCATGATAAGCAGCTCCATGATGGCCTCGTTCACGTTGGGCGTAGAGGTGGACTGCACGATGAACACGTCGGCGCCGCGGACGCTTTCCTGGTAGCGCGCGTAGATCTCGCCGTTCGAGAACTTCTCGAGCTTCACGTTGCCAAGCGTGGTGCCCAGCTGCGTGGCAATCTCCTCGGCAAGTTCAGGACAGGTTGACCCGGCGAAGATCGCCATGGTCTTGGTCATGTTGCTCATTAGTTGTTCCTCTCGTTCCAATGCTCGATCTCGGTTTGGCGCGCACGGCCCAAGCCAAGGGCCCCCGCGGAAACGTCTTTGGTGATAACCGACCCAGCCCCGATAAGCGAGTTCTCGCCCAGCTTCACGGGGGCCACCATCATCACGTCGCTGCCGACGAAGCAGTTGTCGCCGATGGTGGTGGGCCATTTCTTCTTGCCATCGTAGTTGCAGGTGATGCTGCCGGCGCCGATGTTCACGCCTTCGCCCATGGTGGTGTCGCCGATGTAGCTGAGGTGCGGCACCTTGCTGCCCTTGCCGATGGTGGATTTCTTGATCTCCACATGCGTGCCGGCCTTCGAGCCCTCGCACATGTGCGTGCCGGGGCGCAGGTAGGCGCGCGGGCCGCAGGTTACCTCGGCATCGAGCACGGTTTCGATGGCAACGGTTTCCTCTACCTGGCAGTTCGGGCCAACCGTGGTGTCGGTAAGGCGGGAATTCGGGCCGATCACGCTGCCCGTGGAAATATGGGTGGAACCCATCAGGAACGTCATGGGCAGCAGCTCCACGTCGTTTTCGATGGTGACGTCCGGGCCGATGTAGGTGGCATCCGGGTCCATGATGGTAACGCCGTTGTCCATGTGCATGCCGTTGATACGCTGCTGCAGCACCTTGGTGGCCTCGGCCAGCTGACGGCGGGAGTTCACGCCCAGGCATTCGGTTGGGTCGGCGGCCTTCAGGCCCAAAACGCGCTTGCCCTGGCTGCGGGCAATGCCCAGCACGTCGGTAAGGTAGTACTCGCCCTGCGCGTTGTCGGTGGAAACCTCTTCAAGCGCGGCGAAAAGCGTTTCGATGTCGAAGCAGTAGAAGCCGGAATTGCATTCCGTTACCGCAGCCTGCTCGGGCGTGCAGTCCTTCTGCTCAACGATTTCCTGCACATCGCCCTGGGCATCCCGGATGATGCGGCCGTAACCCGTGGGGTCGTCCGCTTCCATGGTAAGCACCACAACGGCAGCATCAGCCTCTTCACGCGTGCGCACAAGGCTGGCAATGGTCTCGGGGCGAACCAAAGGCGAATCGCCGGTAAGCACCACCAGCGAACCGGTGCGGCCCGCAAGAGCCTGCTTGGCGGCAAGAACGGCATGGGCGGTGCCCAGCTGCTGCTCCTGCACCACGCAGGCCACGTCTTCAAGAAGGGGCTCTACCTGCTCACGACCATGGCCAACAACGCCCACCACAGAATCGATGCCGGCAGCGTGCGCCGCATCCACAACCCAACGCACCAACGGCTTGCCGAAGATCTGATGGGTAACTTTCGGTTTGGATGATTTCATGCGGGTACCTGCACCCGCAGCAAGAATGAGAGCTGATGCTTCCATGGACGCCTTTCTGCTCAATTTGCCTATAGCGTCCTAAGTATAGCAGCCCCGCGAAGCACCATCACAGCTTCGCCGCGGCAAGGCCGGAGCACAATGCATCCAGCAGCACAATGGCGTAATGCTGTGCCGAACGCGCCTCGCCGGCATCTTCCCAACCTTCGCCGGGCAGGCGCACCGCAATGCGGCCGCCCTTCACGCTGGTTGCCGCAAACGCCTGGGAAATGCGGTCGGCCAAGCTGTCCTCGTCTTCGAAATCGACCACCGGAACACGCGTTGCGGGCTTTTCATTGCCCGCCAAGATCTGCACGAAGCACATGCTGGGGTCGGGAGCCACCAGAAGCGATTCTGCGCTGGTTACCTTGGATGCGGGATTGGTGGCAAGGGCAAGGTTCGACATGCGCGCTGCCACCGAACGGGTGAAATCCGTCAGGCCGAACAGGCAGATAAGGTTCGATTCCAGCACTTCGGAAGCGCGGGCAAAGCCCAAACGCGGAATGGGATTGAAAGAATCCTTCCCCTTCCAGGAATGCTGCAGATGCAGAAGCGCCCTGAACGTGAACGCGCCGGCGATGCCATCGCTGGGCAGGCCCATGTTCAGCTGGAAACGGCGAAGGGCGTCTTCCGTATGGGCGCCGAAGATGCCGTCGGCCACGCCGCACGTGAAGCCCAAGGCAGAAAGCGCTTCCTGCAGCGTGCGCACATCGGCGCCATGGAAGAAGGGTACGCGCAGGAACAGGTTGCGGTCGCCCAGCTCGAACGAGGCGTCTACAAGCCTGGTCCAAACGGTTTCGTCAACCTCTTCGCGCACCTGGATGCCGGCATCGCGGCACAGCGCAGCAACGGCAGCAGCCGTGGCATCATCGAAGCAGCCGGTAAGCTGGCCTTCGCCCAAGTAACCGGCCTTGGCCAGCCTGCGCTGGACGTCTTCAACCGGCGCGCCGGTATCGTTTCTCTTGATGGTTTCCATGGATATCACTACTTAAGTCGGTCTACGAACCAGTCCGCCATGGAAACCAGCAGGTCGCGAGCGCGCGAAGGAGCAAGCACGCCTTCCAGGCGGGTCTTGGCGTCGGCGGTGAGCTTCTCTGCGTAGGAACGGGCGTAGTCGATGGAGCCCGCCTCCTGCATGATGGACACAGCCTCTTCGAGCACGGCAGGGTCGGTTTCCTTGGAGGAAAGGATCTGAATCAAGCGGTCGCGCTTGGGAGTGTTCTGCAGGGCATGCACCACCACCAGCGTGCGCTTGCCTTCGGTGATGTCGCTTCGGTAGTCCTTTTCCTTGGCTTCCTTGGTGCCAACCAGGTTCAGCAGGTCGTCCTGGATCTGGAAGGCAAGGCCGGTGTCAAGGCCGTACGAGCGCAATGCCTCTACCTGCTCGGGCGTGCCGCCGCCCACCATGGCGCCCACGGCAAGCGGGATGGCCCCCGAGTAATGGGCCGTCTTGTGCGTGGCCATAACCAGGTAGTCTTCCGGGGTGATGTCGTAGCGGCCGTCGCGCGCCCAGCCGATGTCGAGCGCCTGCCCTTCCACGGTGCTCTGGGCCATGGAAACCAGCTCGATCGCAACCTTCACCTTCATGGAGTCGTCAAGCTGGCTGTCGCGCATGACGATGCCGTTCACGATGGAAAGAGCCAAATCGCCGGCGTTGATGGCAAGCCCCTCGCCTTCGGTAAGGTGCATGCAAGGCTCGCCGCGGCGAAGCGTTGCCTCGTCGGCGATGTCGTCGTGGATCAGCGCCGCGGTATGGAAATGCTCGATTGCCGCAGAAGCGGAAAAGGACTTGCGGATGTCGCCGCCAACCGCCGCGCAGGCCGCCACGCAGATAAGCGGGCGATGACGCTTGCCGCCGTTGGCGCTGTACTTCACAAGCGGGGTGTACAGGTACTTGTCCATATCGGGATGGGTACCGCTGGGGATGAACGCGTTGACGATCATGCCCACCTTGGGGGCATAGCGGTTCAGGTACGACTCGAACAGTTTAGGCGAGCCCACCTGTGCAGACGGCTCCTTCGCTTTGCAGTACTCCTCGAACTCGGCGATGGAATCGGCGATTTCGGGAATCTGCATATAAGGTTCGATGTCTATCATCAATCAACGCTTTCCGTGATGCTTCGTATTTGTTTGCCCGCGAAGGCGGGCGCAGCGTGCGCCTGGGAAGGTGAACTGGTAGGAGCGGTGGGGTTCGAACCCACAAGCCCAAGGGCGGCGGATTTTAAGTCCGCTGCGTATGCCAATTCCGCCACGCTCCCGTACAACCCCTTCAGGGCAGCGCTACCATCATAGCAAAAAGCCAAGCGCTATTCGCAGGCTCCAAGTATGATGCCCTGAAGTATATCCGACTCGCTTACCGTGAAGCTTTCGCAGCCTGCGGCGGCTAGAACTTCGAGCAGTATTCCCATGCCCGCCACTATCACTCCGGCACGCGCCGGCTCCAAGCCAACCACCTGCTTGCGCTCTTCCAATGGGAGCGCTCGAAGGCGGTCGTAGATGCCCTGCAAGGTAGAGGCGGGAACACGGGTGCCGTGCACTTCGGCGGAATCGTAGACAACCATCTGCTTGTCCACCGAAACAACGCTGGTAGCCGTGCCCGCCACCGCAACAATGCGGTCGATGGCTATGCCCTGCTCTTTGGCCTGGGCAAAGAACGGCTCGAACTGGCTGTGCACCCACTGGCGCGCTTCGGTGCATTCCCCGGCAGACGGCGGGTCCGATGCCAAGAAGCGCTCGGTAACACGGCGGCAGCCGATGTTGAAGGAGTGGGCCAGCTTGGGCGCCTGGCCGCCAACGCCCAGCACGATTTCCGTAGAGCCGCCGCCGATATCGGCAACCATAAGGTTTTCGCCCTCGAAGCCGCAGGATGCGCCGCGGAAGGAAAGGGCGGCTTCACGTTGGCCTTCGATAACCGAAAGCTCCACGCCCAAGGCGCGCAGCTTGCCAACCAGCACATCGGCGTTTTCCGCATCGCGCGAAGCGCTGGTGGCCATGGCGATAACCGGGATGTCAGGGAATTGCGCGGTGCGATAGCCTTCCAGCACCTGCAGGTACTCGGCCACCTTGGCAACCACCCGTTCGATAGCGTCTTCGCGGAGCACGCCCGTCTTGTCCACCCCGATGCCAAGGTCGGTGATGGAGCAGCGCCGCTCCAATTCGGTAAGCAGGCCGTTTTCAACCTGCGCCAAAAGCAAACGGCACGTTACCGTGCCGATATCGATTGCCGCAATGCGCCTAGGTTCAGTTGCCATAGTTGAAGAACACATCCAAGAAGCCGGAATACCACGTTTCGGGAGCCTTGACGCTGCCCGAGGTTATTGCGTAAAGGCGCTGGCCCGAATGGGTGCTGTCGTCGCTCGAGGTAACGCCTTCGACGGTAACCACGTGCTCGTCGGGGCGCACCCAGCCAAGCTCGGAACGGGCGTAATCCTCTATGCCCTCGTCGGAGCTGAGGTAATCAACCTGGGCCTGCACCTTGCTGTTGTATGTTTGCAGCGCATCGTACTCGGCTTCCAATTGCTGGAGCGAGCGCGTTTCGTTGTAGAGGCTCTGGCAAGACGGGTACAGCATAACGGCAGCGAAAACGACTGCAGCAGCGCCCACCACGCAGCGCATGCCCCAAGCGGAAATGGAGCGGCCGAACGAAAACGGCAGGCTTACGCCGCGGCGCTTCGCCCCCTCTTCTTCGGCCATGCGCGCGCTCTTGCGATGGGTTGCCCCCATGCGCATATCGTAGACCGCAGCACGGCTCCCTTGTGCCTGCTCGCGCTGTGCGGCAGCACGCTCCCGCGCGCCAACCGTGCGGTCGAACTCGCGCTCGGCCTTGGCGGAACGGAGCTTCTTGCGGGCGGTTGCCAACAAACCACCTTGGTTGCCAGAGCCGCGATGCGCACCCTGCTCGCGCGGATGGGCCGCATCGTTGCTGCGGGCACCTTGGCCGCCCCGAGCGCGCCGATCCGGCTGGTAAGGGTCGGTTTCGGCGTAGTTTGCGCCACGATGCGCCGTGCGCGCGGGCCTATCGAAACGGCGAGCATCGCGCTGTGCCGAAGAGTCGCTATAGCGTCCGCTGCGAACATGGCCCGCATGCGTATTGGGATAGCCTCCGAAAGAAGATGCGCGGTACTGCTGGGGGTAGGAAGAATGCCCTACCTGAGCCCCGCGCTGAACGCGGCGACTAAGGCTTTCGCCCTCGCCGAGGGCGGCGGCATAACGATCGTATTCGCGGCGGGAAGCAGATGAAGGGGAAACGGTACGCGGAGAAGAGGCCTCACGGGCCTTGACTTCATCGAACGAGAGAATGTTCGCCTGACGCGTCACTGAAAGATGGTCCCCTTGAGCATAGTAGTTTGATTAAGTGGTGCGAGTAATGCTTTGAGTTAATTAACTATACCACAGCAACCAGCTCCCGGCGGCCTATGGAGAAAAGAAACAAGGCCGCGAATCACGGCCTTGCTCATATTGGGATTCTTAATAAAACCCCAGGTCATATTAAGATCAACAACTCTGACGATGCGCAGAGCGGAAGACGACGCTTGTGCCTACTCCTCTTCGAGCGCTGCAGCGATCTCTTCAGTGATATCCATGGTGTGGTACACGCTCTGAAGATCCTCAAGCTCTTCCAGGCGGTCCACCAAACGCATAACCTTCTTGGCGTCGGCGGCGGTTACCTGGGTGGGGGTGGTGGGCTCCATGATGAACTCGGCGCCCTTGGTCTCGATGCCCTGCTCTTCCAAGCCCTTCTTCACTGCAATAAGGTCGGTGGGAGCGGTGTAGACGATCCACTCCTCGCCGCCGTCCTCGTAATCGGAGCCGCCGGCTTCGGCAACGGCCATCATGAACTCGTCCTCATCGACGGCGTTTTCCTTGTCGGCAACCTTCTTCTGCTCGGACTTGATGACCTTCTCTACCAGGATCTGGCCCTTCTTCTCGAACTGGAAGGCAACGGAACCGGAAGTGCCCAGGTTGCCGCCGTGATGGTTGAAGGCAGCGCGAACATCGGCAGCGGTGCGGTTGCGGTTATCGGTAAGAGCCTCGCAGTAGATGGCAACGCCGCAGGGGCCATAGCCTTCGTATACGACGGTTTCGTAGTTGGCGGCATCTTTGCCGGAGCCGAAGGCCTTGTCGATAGCGGTCTTGATCTTGTCCTTCGGAAGGGAGTAGCTCTTCGCCTTGTCGATAGCGGCTGCCAGGGAAGCGTTGTTCTCAGGGTTGGGGTCGCCGCCTTCCTTGGCTGCAACGGTGATGTTGCGGGAAAGCTTGGAGAACAGCGCGGAACGCTTAGCGTCCTGAGCTGCCTTGCGATGCTTGGTGGTTGCCCATTTTGAATGCCCTGACATATAGTTACCTTTCCGATGGTTGTATTCCGACCCGTTATTCTAACACATGCGGTATCCGCAGCCGTCGACGCCCATAACACCAGCCCATTCGCCCTTAACGGCAGGAGGAACGATGGCGCAAATCAAGCTGGAAAGCCTTACCGATGCGCGCCTGCGCGTGTTTTCCGCCATGACCGATGCAGAGCTTCGCGACCCAAAGCAACTGGTGGGCCTGCGCATCGCCACAGGTGCGCCCATATCCGACGAAGGGCTGTTCGTGGCCGAGAGCAAGAACGTTATCGGGCGTGCCATGGACGCCGGGCTTGTGCCGTTTGCGCTGCTTGCCGAAGAGCGCTGGGCAGAGCCGAGCGCGCAGCTGTTTCGGCGGATAGAGCAAGCAGCGCCTGGCACTCCCCTGTTCATCGGCTCGCGCGAGCAGGTACGCGAGCTAACCGGCTACGAGCGCACCCGCGGGCCCCTGGCGGCGTTCCACAGGCCGCAGATGCCCTCGGTGAGCGAATTGCTGGAAGGCGCAACGCGCATCGCCGTGCTGGAAGATATAACCAACTTCACCAACATCGGCGCCATTTTCCGCAGCGCGGCAGCCTTGGGGATGGATGCGATCCTGGTAACGCCCGGCTGCCACGACCCGTTGTACCGCCGCGCTAGCCGCGTTTCCATGGGCACCGTGTTCCAGGTTCCCTGGACGCGCATCGGCAAGGAGCGCGACTGGGCCACCGAGGGCGTGCCGATGCTGAACTCACTGGGGTTCACCGTGGCGGCACTGGCACTTGAGGAAGATTCGGTTGCCTTGCAAGACCCGCAGGTCTCCGGCGCCCAGAAGCTGGCCTTGGTGCTGGGAACCGAAGGCGACGGCCTGGCGCACAGCACCATCGCCGCCTGCGACCACACCGTGAAGATCCCCATGGCGCACGGAGTTGATTCCCTGAACGTTGCCGCCGCAAGCGCCGTGGCCTTCTGGCAGGTTCGCGGGCAGTTCCTGTAGACACGGCAAGCAAAGGCCGCAGTTCGGCGGCTACATCGGACAGCCTTGGCAGATGAACCGATGCCGCCCAAAAGCCGCCACGCCGGGCCGCCCGTATGGCCCAACCAGCCGACTAAGGCCAGAGCCAAGCGGCTAAGCCGCGCCTTCGGCCTGCTTTGCCGCCTCGGCCTCTTCGCGTTGCACCACCAGGCGCATGGCCTCGATGGCGCATTCGAGCATGGAATCATCGGGCTCGTTGGTGGTAAGCCGCTGCATCTGCATGCCCGGCCACAGCACCACGCGCACCAGCGGGTTGTCGGGACGGCTGCCCGCCCACTTCACGGTAATCTCGTACGATATGCCGGCAATAAGCGGCATGAACAGGATGCGCACGGCAATAAGCAGGGCAAACGCCGCCGGGCCGTTGATGCCCCAGCTGGCAATGAGAAGGTTCAACGGAATGATGGTGTACACCAAGATGGCGATGATCATCACCATGATGAGGAATGCCGTGCCGCAGCGCACGTGCAGGCGCGGGAACTGGCGCGCGTTTTCCGGCGTAAGCTCCAACCCATGCTCGTAGCAGTGGATGGTTTTGTGCTCGGCGCCGTGATACGAGAACATCCGCTTTATGTCGGACATGCGCCCGATAAGCCATACGTAGAACACGAAGATGGCAACGCGCATGACGCCGTCAACGATGTTCCAGGCAAGGGGGCTCTGCTCGTATTCGCCCACCAGCAGGTTTGAGGCGAAGGCGGGCAGCAAGATGAACAGGCCAACGCCCAGCACCAAGCCCAGTACCAGCGAAATCGTCATCTCGCCTTTGCCGAAGAACGGCTCGTCTTCCCCAGAGCCCTTTTCCTGCTTTTCCGAAACGGCCTCTTGGGCCTTGGGCGCCCCAGACGCTTCGGCCTGCTTGGGCGATTCGGTTACCACCTCAAGGGTGCGTTGGGCGCCCAACGCGTCGATGACGGTGTCGGGGCGGCCGAAGTCGTCCTTCCAGGAAAAGGCACGGCCGGCAGCCTGCTCACGACTATCATCAGCGCTCGGGGCATCGAGTTCGACCTGGGCCGACGATGCTTGGGCAGAACCGGGGGTTTCCCCTTCGGCCTGCTCGGCCGTGCAAGCTCGTCCATCGAACTCCCCATCGATGCACAGCCCCCCGGCAAGAACCTCTTCGGCCGCTTCCTGCGCTTCCTCTTCCTCGTCGGCGAAAGCGTGGTTTGCGGCGATCTCCAGCGCCTTGAAGCCCAGCACCAGCGAATCCACCAGAGCCACGCATCCGCGCACCAACGGCCACGAGAACCACTTAGGGCGCGCTCCCTTCTTGGAAAGCGGATGCTCCTCGGAGTGCATGTTGCCATCGGGCTCGCGCACCGCAACCGCCCAGTTCAGCCTGCCGCGCATCATAACGCCCTCGATCAGCGCCTGCCCGCCGATATGAGTGCGGTTGCTTCCGTCTTCAGAGAATGCCCGCTTAAGGTCGCTGCCCTTCGCCATGGATAACCGCTAGTTCCTTTCTACCTTAGGGTAAGGCTTGCCGCAGCTCATCTTCCCTTCCGGGCACTTACCGCGCACGCAGGGAGCGCCGGCATCCATGAAGATATACGGAGCGGTAGGGCGAACCAGCTCCAGCATGCGATGGGCCATCTCGCGGATCTCCCACTGCGCACGGTTGCAGCAACGCAGGCTGAAGAAGTGCAGCAGCTCGCGGATGTTCATGGTGATGACGATCTTCGTCTCTGCGGCATTGGGCAGCAGATAACGTGCGTCTTCCGCCGGAACACCTGCTTCAAGCAGCTTGTGGTAGGCGTCTACCACGGCATCGATGGCCTCGTCGAACACCTGCTCGGTTTCTTTGGACGCAGCAACCGTGGCGGGCTTCACCACCTGCACGTCGCCCGCGAACTTCACGTAGCGCTGCGACTGCTGGTTGAAGCTTGCCAGGCGATGGCGAACCAGCTGATGCGTAAGGGCACGCGAAACGCCATCGACCGCGAAGGTATAGCTCACATGCTCCAACGTGGAGAAATGCCCCGACTTCATGATGGTGGAAAGCACGCTTTGCACGCGCTCGGGCGGCATAGTCTCCATCAGCTCCTTCGCCCCCACCGGCGCATAGCACAGGCGCGCAGCGGTTGCCACGGCGCGCTCAGGGTCTTCGGGATACTGCAAAAGCTCTACGTTCATAGGGCTCGTCCTTTCTCTTCAAGCGCCATGATAGCGAAATGCCCCGACCGAGCGGGCTGGACAAGGGCGCATGACACAAATAAACATCGCAACGGCAACCCCGGTAGCCAAAAGCGCCTCTACGCCAAAACCTCCATCAACCTGCCGGTGCCACCCGCCCCTTGAAGAGCGGGACGCTTACCAAAAAGGAAGGAGCCCCGTGGGGCCCCTTCTTGCCGTAGCTGCTTTTTCCAAGCTTGCTT
>CAVDWN010000021.1:0-12148 GCA_963612535.1 Sphaerochaetaceae bacterium | reverse complement strand
AAGCCCTCTGCCGCGGTGCAGGATTTCCTGAAGCGCTTCGACTGCCAGGTTGTGCGCATCTGCCCCGAGGTGGCAGGCGGCCTTTCCATCCCGCACCCGCCGCACGAGCAGAAACAGGTAGGCAGCCAGGTGCGCGTGGTGGATTCGCAGGGCAACGACCACACCGACATGTTCTTGGAAGGTTCCCGTAAGGCGTGCCAAGCTGCCTGCACCGCGGGCTGCACCCATGCCATCCTGAAGGCGAAGAGCCCTTCGTGCGGGGTGGGGGAAGTCTACGACGGCACGTTTACCGACTCGTTGGTTGCCGGCAACGGCACGGCGGCGCAGATGATGCTGGATGCCGGCATGAAGCTGGCAACCGAAAAGGACATCGAGCGCGCCATGAGCTATGCGAACACCAGCAGCTCTTCGGCGGAAGCGTTCTTCAGGTAGTCGCCGGCAGCCACGATGGCGCGCCCCGAAGCGCCGGGCACCACGGTGATGCCGGCGTTGCGCATGCTCTCGGCGTCTTTTTCGGAAATGGTGCCGCATAGCAGCACCTTCACCTCTATCTGGCGCAGGAAGTTGGCCTGCGAGCCGCACAGATGGCCTTGGCTGGGCAGGTTGCGCGAGTCTACCAGCTGCCCGTTTTCCACCGAATAGAAGTTGAAGTTGGTGCAACAGCCGAATTGGCTGCTCACATCCAAACCTTCACTTGCAACGGCGATTCTCATGGCTTCCTAAAGATCGAAGAGGGGTAGACTCCAATGAACACGATACGCATTTCGCCGATTTATACGTCAAAGATTCGTTCAAGGGCGCTATCTGGGGAGCGATAGGAACAGCGCAATATCTTTTCAATTTCATCTTGCCAAAGCTATGAAGCTTTGCAATAATAGTCGGGCTGTTGCTTCCGAGCAGCATGTCCCCATCGTCTAGCGGTTAGGACGCGGCCCTTTCAAGGCTGAAACACGGGTTCGAGTCCCGTTGGGGGCACCATGAATGAACAGGCTCTGCTTCGGCAGGGCCTTTTTTCTTGAAGTAGACAGGAGCCGCTTTGAAGAAGCTTATTGCGCAGTTCATGAAGTTCGGTGTGGTGGGCGTTATCGCGTTCATCATCGATTACGGCGTGATGATCCTCCTTACCGAAGTGTTCGGCGTCCCGTACCTTATCAGTACCACCGTTTCCTTCGTGGTCTCTGTCATCTTCAACTACTTCGCTTCCATGCGCTATGTGTTCGAGCGCCGCGACGACATGAGCCGCAAGCGCGAGTTCATCATCTTCGTGGTGCTTTCGGTCTGCGGCCTGGGCATCAACGATCTGTTCATGTGGCTTATGGTGGATTTCCTGTTCATCGATTACCGCATTTCCAAGATCGTGGTCACCTTCATCGTTGCCGTATGGAATTTCGTGACGCGCAAGATCTTCCTCGAGGCCAAGGGCAACTAGCGGCGCAATAATCTAAGGCGTTGAGTTTCGCCACAACGCCCCAAGTTTTCGGGCAGGCCGGGTTGCAGAGGATAGCCGATGAACGCACGAATAGAGAGCATGAGCCATGGTGATGGCAAGATCTATCTCCAGATGGTGCTCGACCGCTTGCACCCTGAAGCCAAGGTGCTGCTCGATGCTCGCTTGAAAGATGGCGCGAAGATTCCGGCGCACCTTTTCCCGTTCGATCCGCTGGAGGAATCTTCCCAGGCCAACTACGTGGTTGTGCTGCCGCATTTCGATGTGCGCGAAGTGGACCTGACGTTTTTCGAGTACTCCGGCGAAGGCTCGCCGATGGGCCAGAGCCACCTTACCGTGGAACTGAACATGGTGCGTTGGCGCACGCGCTTCAACGCCCTGGTGCACAACGAGCTGCTCGAGCAGATGTTCGACATCGAGCGCGAATACGGCTCCACCCGCATGAACGTATACTTCACCGACGCCATCGACGACGGCGACGAGATCGTGGTGAAGATGCTGGCCGACATGCCGCACGTCGAAGGCGCCGATGTGATGGTGGGCTTCACCGACAACCAGGGCGTCGATATAGAGCTACCCATATATCCCCTGGTAGACGAGGTGGTGGCCCCTACCCAGTTCGGCGAAGGGGAGCGCCTGCGCGTGGGCTTTTCCGTTCGCGTGCGCGCCGAGTCGAAGGATTTCTGCGTCACCGTCTACGATGCCAACGAACTGGTGCAGGGCGGCTTCGCGCGCTTCTGCGACGAGACGTACGCCCCTTTGCGCGAAGCGTTCCTGTACTGCGCCACCGATGCCTCCTTCGACCCGCGCTATCCGCGTTGGTTCGCGCGCAACTGCGCCACGCTTGCCACGTTGGAAACCCAGCGGTCTGCTGCATTCGCCCATCAGCCGTTGGTGAGCCTGGTGGTTCCCGTCTATCCGGGCGACGAAGGCTTCCTTCCCGCCTGCAGCGAGGCAATCCAGGCGCAAACCTATTCGCGCTTCGAGGTGGTGCTGGTAGACGTGGGCGCCAACGAGACCTCCCTTGCCAGCGTGCTTTCCGAATGGGAGGGCGACGACCGCCTGGTTCACCTGGTGCCCAGCGGCGATATGGACGAAGGCCGCGCGCGGCTTACCGGCGTGCTGCAGTCCAAGGGCGAGGCGTGCGCGGTGCTCAGCCCGCGCGTTATCCTTGCGCCCGAGGCGCTCTACGAATACGTGCGCTGCGTGAACCGCGTGCTGGCCGAAGAAGCTGAAGCCGGCGCTGCCGCCGGCCCGATGGGCGTTGGCAGCTGCGACGTTGCCTACGCCAACCACGACCGCTTCGATGCCGACGAGGGCCTGCACTCGCCCGTGATGAAGCCCGCGTATTCGCCCGACCTGCTGCTTTCCTACAACTATATGGCCCCCGTGGTGTTCTATTCCCGCGCTGTCGTGGAAAAGGTGCAGAAGGGCTCGGGCTTTTCGTCCGATGCCTTCGACTACGACCTGGCGCTGAAGGCCACCGCCTTGGCCCAACGCGTCGAGCGCATCGACAAGGTGCTGTTCCACATCCAGGACGCCCGCACGTTTTCCCTTCGCGCCCAGGAGCTGTGCGCTCAGCGCGAGGAAGAGGCCTTCCGCCTGGGCCGCAAGGTGCTGGGCAACCACCTGCGCCGCCAGGGGATAGACGCCCTGGTGCTGGCCGATGTTTCCGACCGCCTGTACCGCGTGCGCTACCGCCTTCCCGAACAGGGGGCATCCCTTGCCGTGGTGGTTATCGCGGGCAAGGAGCCGGCGCTTCTGGATTCGTGCCTTTCCTCCATCGAGCAGAGCGCGCTTCCCGAAAATACCCAGCTTGTGGTCGTCGAATGCCAGGAAACCGAGCGCAGCACGCAGGTGCTTTGCGAGCATCTGGCCCGCAAGGGGCGCTGCAAGGTGGTGTCGTACGAAGGCGGCGCGAACCGCGCGGCCATGGTGAATGCCGCTATGGCGCAGACCGAAGCCGGCTATGTGCTGGTGCTCGAAGGCGATGCCGAGCTGGTAAGCCCGGAAGCGATAACCGCCCTGCTTGGCCACTGCATGCGCCCGGGCGTCGGCGCGGTAGGCGCGAAGCTGCTGTTCGCCGACGACACCATCCGCTCGGCGGGCCTTATGGTGGGCCCGTACGGCTTTGCGGCGGGCATCGGCGGGAACCTTCCGCGCACGGCACGCGGCTACGGCAAGCGCCTGGTGTGCTCCAGCAACGTTTCCGCCGCATCGCTTTCCGCCCTGATGCTGCGAAGGGCCGCCTTCGATGAAGTGGGCGGCTTCGACGAGCGTTTCGAGGTTCGCCCGTGCGAGGTGGACTTCTGCCTGAAGCTGGCGAAGGCGGGCTACCTGGTTGCGCTCGATGGCGACATCGAGGTGTACCGCCGCGACTCCGACTCGGACGGCCGCGCCTCGCTTTCCGAAAAGCAGCGCCTGCGCTCCGAGCGCGAAAAGGCCTTCCTGCACTACCGCTGGCCGCGCCTGTTCGTGGAAGGCGACCCGTTCTTCAGCTCGTGCTTGGACCCGCACGCCCCCTATTTCCTGCTGAACGCCAGGTCATAGCCGCCATCGCCCAGCTTTGCCGCTGGCTATAAGCAGAATGTATAGTGTGCGGCCGCCAATCGCCGCGGCTGCATCCTGCCGCGGCTTGCGCCTGGGGTATATTAGGAGGGCTGTTTATCGGCGCGGGCTTTCGCCTGTGCTTTGAATAAGGAACAAGAAATGATTGAAATCGAACATCTGAACAAGACCTATGTGTCGGCCCAGGGCGAAGAGCACGTTGCCCTTACCGACATCAACCTCACCATCGCCGATGGCTCCATCTTCGGCATCATCGGCCAGTCGGGCGCCGGCAAGTCCACCTTGGTGCGCTGCCTCAACCTGCTTGAGCGCCCCACTTCGGGTTCCATCACCATCGACGGCCGCGACATCACCGGCCTTTCCGGCAAGGACCTGCGCGAGTTCCGCAGCTCGGTGGGCATGATCTTCCAGAACTTCAGCCTGCTGCAGCAGCGCACGGTGCTGCGCAACGTCACCTTCCCGCTTGAGCTTCGCCACACCGACAAGAAGGAAGCGGAAAAGCGCGCTCGCGAGCTCCTGGAATTGGTTGGCTTGGCCGACAAGTGCGAAAAGTACCCCAGCCAGCTTTCCGGCGGTCAGCAGCAGCGCGTTGCCATTGCCCGTGCGCTGGCCAACAACCCCTCCATCATGCTGTGCGACGAGGCCACCAGCGCGCTCGACTCCATGACCACGCATTCCATCCTGAAGCTCCTTAAAGACATCAACAAGGAGCTGGGGGTAACCATCGTGCTCATCACGCATTCGCTCGCCGTTGCGGAACTCGTCTGCGACAACATCGTGGTCATCGACGACGGCAAGATCGTTGAGGAAGGCAAGACCGAAGAGGTGTTCGCCAACCCGCAAAGCGATGTTGCCCGCAAGCTGCTGGAAAAGAGGCTCTAAACCATGGAATACTTGCAGACGTTCTTCGACCAGTTCGGCGCCCTTCTGCTGCAGGGCACGTGGGACACCATCGTGATGAGCCTGGTGTCCACCTTCTTCGCCTACGTTATCGGCATTCCGCTGGGCGTGCTGCTGGTGCTCACCGACCCGAAGAAGGGCCTTCTGCCGCACCGCGCGCTCAACGCCGTTCTGGGTTGGATCGTGAACATCGGCCGCTCCATCCCGTTCATCATCCTGCTGGTTGCCCTTATCCCGTTCACCCGCATCGTGGTGGGCACTTCGCTGGGCGTTCCCGGCGCGGTGGTTCCGCTGGTGGTTGCCGCGGCCCCCTTCGTTGGGCGCATGGTTGAGCAGAGCCTGGCCGAAGTGGATGCCGGCCTGGTGGAAGCCGCCCAGAGCTTCGGCGCCTCCATCTGGCAGATCGTGGTGAAGGTGTACCTATGGGAAAGCCTGCCCTCGCTTATCAGGGGCTTTTCCATCGTGCTTATCACCTTGCTGGGCTACTCGGCCATGGCGGGCACGGTTGGCGCCGGCGGCCTGGGCGACATCGCCATCCGCTACGGCTACCAGCGCTACATGGGCGATGTGATGGCCGCCACCATCATCATCCTCATCATCCTGGTGCAGATCGTGCAGAGCGGTTGCGACTTCACCGCCCGCAAGATCGACCGAAAGAAGTAGGCGGCCCTGCTTCAACTGCTGGTTGAAGCAGCTTTGTCTGGGCTGTGTAGCCGTGGGTCTGGGCTATAATGCAGCTTTAGTCTCATCGGCTTTCGCGCAGCTTGTTGCCCGTTAGCCGGCCGAAGCAATCAATCATGCGCTTGGGCAGATGGGCTGGCGGGCAGTCCCAGCACGCGGTGTTGCTGCCCGGACGATTCGGATAGTAAGGGCTTGCTGGGTATATGGGGAAGATGTTGCGCCTGTTCGCTTTGGTGCTGGCTGCCGTGTCGGTTTCCGCCGTGGCTTTGGTGGGCTGCACCCAGGCAAGCAGCACCACGTCGAAGAGCGACGACGTGCTTACCGTGTACCTGTGGGACACGGACCTGATCCAGGATCTGGCACCTTACCTGCACGAGCAGCTGCCCGACAAGGAAATCCAGTTCATTGCCGGCAACAACGACACCGACCTTTACAACTATTTCCTTGAGCACGGCGAACTGCCCGACATCATGACGGTGCGCCGCTTCGCGGGAACGGAAACAACCAACCTGCAGCCCTACCTCATGGACTTCTCTTCCTACGATGTGGTGTCGGAGTACTCTTCGTATTCCCTGCAGTACTACAAGAACAGCAACGGCGAAATCAACTGGCTTCCCATCTGCGGTATCCCCCAAACCATCATCGCCAACAAAACCTTGTTCGACGAGTGCGGGCTGGAACTGCCGCAGAGCTACGAGGACTACGTGAAGGTGTGCCAGGCTTTCCACGACAAGGGCATTAAGCCCTATTCCCTCGACCTTGCCGAGGATTGGTCCAGCCACGAGATGATCCAGGCCGGCGGCATCGGCGAGCTTACCAGCCTCGACGGCGTTGCGTGGAGGGCTCAGGCGGAAAGCGCGCAAGGGGAGATCTCGTTCGACGAAACGCTTTGGAAGAAGATCATCTCCGAGACGAACACGCTGTTGGAAGATTCCTATTTCACGGAAGACGACCTGCTTGTGGACACCAACTCCGCAATGCAGCTGTTCGTGCAGGGGAAAGCCGCGATGTTCCATGGCTCGCCGGTGCACCTGAAGCAGTGCCAGCAGCAGATGGGCGATGCCGAATTGGTGCGCTTGCCGTATTTCTCGCAGACCTCCGACGAGGGCTACATCTACATGACGCCTTCCCTGCACGTTGCGTTCAACAAGGAACTTGAGGGCAACCAGGAAAAGCTGCAAACCGCCATGGATGTTCTGGAGTGCATGCTCTCGCAAGAGGGGCAGCGTATCATCGCCAATGGCAGCAGTGTTCTTTCCTTCAACCCGAACGTTTCCTCTATCACCGACGACATGGTTGGGTTGGAAAGCCAGATCAAGAACAACCAGTACTACATCCGCTATTCGTCCCAGAAATCCTTCGACGCCAGCGTTGATGCGGTTACCGGGCTGCTTACGGGAAAGATGAACGTCGATCAGGCGTACGAGGCCTTCTGCAAGGCCATGAACAGCCCCGGCGGTGCTTCTGCTCAGACGGTTTCCTTCGACAGCAGCTATTCGCTTGCCCTGAACAGCAAGGGCGGAAGGGATGCTGCGTCCTCGATCCTTTCCACCGTGCGCCAGGAGTGCGGGGCGCAGCTGGCCATTGCTCCTTTCTACTACTTCACTTCATCTATCTACGAAGGCTCCTGCACGGAAAGCAGGGCCGATTTGATGGTGGCCAACAAGCCCAATGCTTCTTCGCTGTACCTGGAAACCTTAAGCGGTGCGCAGATAAAGCAGTTGGTAGAGCACAACCTTTCGGGCGAAGACGGCGATTTCCGCCCATCGAGCAAATACGAGCTTCCCATCGCCTCTGGCATGAAGATGGTCTTGAAGGAAGACGGGGAAGGCTTTGCGCTGGAAGACATACTGGTAAACGGGTCGCCCCTGAACGACGATCAGCAGTACACCGTGTTGCTCACCGATGGCGTGACGTCCGGTTTGAGCACCGCTGCAAAGCTTCAGCCGCTGGCGGGCAACACCCTTTCTTCGGCCTGGACGGGCGCCCTGGAAGGCGGCCGCCAGCCGGCGCAGCCCGAAGACTACCTCGAGGTTAAGAGGTAGGACGTGAAAAGACCCGAAGCAACCATAACCTTGAAGAAATGGATGGCGCCCGTCCTTCTGCTGGCGGTTGTCCTGGTTTGCGCTGTTACCATCAGCGGCCTTTTGATGCGAATGGACAGCACCATCGAAGACAACGGCAAAATCAGCATGCAGGCCGTGGTCGAGCAGGTGCAGCAAACCTACGAGCTTCAGGTGCAGAATTACTACAGCCGATTGCGCATGGTAGGCGCCTACGTTTCCCGCGATGGCGATCCTTTTGCAAGCGCGGATTTCACGTTCCTCATCAACGCCCTTCAGAAAGAGACAAGCTCGCAGGTCCTGTTCATGAAGGACAACGGCATGGCGATGACCGCAGACAAGGAAGAGAGCAAGCTCGACATCTCGAGCACCCTCTTGCTGGCGCTTAAGAACAATCAGAATATCGCCAAGCTGGTCACCTATGATGACGGCGGAACGACGAAAAGCGCGTTCCTGCTGGCAATCCCCTGCCAAGAGTACCAGCTCAATGGCGACACCTTCACGGCGGTGGGCTTGCTGGTGGATCGCTCGGAGATAGACACCGTTCTGAAGCTCTATGCCTATGGCGGAGCGGCCTACCTGTTCATGCTCGATGCCGACGGCGACGTTGTCTACACCAACCAAACGGACGAAAAGCTCTTCCAGAACTATTCCCTGCTCAAGCACTTGAACAAGGACGGTGCTCTTACGGAAGGCCAGGCGGAGTCCTTGTACCAGTCGTTCCAGGATCGCGGCACCGGCGTGGAGCTGCTTGGCGGCGATAGGGCGTATTACCTAGGCTACTGCCCCATCCAGAACAGCAACTCGACGCTTGTCTGCCTCGTTCCCAAGGGCACGGTCGATAACACGCTGATGTCGTATCAGCAAACGGTGCTGTACACCACTTTGGCTATGGCGGCGGTTATGATCCTGCTGCTTGCTGGGCTGTTCTTCAGCTTCTCGAAGATAAGCCTTGCAAATCAAAGGGCCTCGTTCGAGAAGAGGAACCTCAGGCAGCAGCAGGAAAACGTGAAGGCGCTAGAGGCCCTGAATGCGGAGCTGAAAGAAGCGCAGGAGGTAACGGTGCAGGCGCTGCAGTCTGCCGAGGCCGCCAACCAGGCGAAGACCGACTTCCTTGCCAACATGTCCCACGATATCCGCACCCCGCTCAACGCCATAATCGGCATCAGCACGCTTATCGAGCATGATCCGGGCAACGAGCAGAAGGTGGTCGAATACGTCAGGAGGATCGGCGTTTCGTCGCAGAATCTTCTGTCCATCATCAACGAGGTCTTGGACATGAACAAGATCGAGTCGGGAAAGACGACGCTCGACTGCGTTGATTTCTGCCTGTTCGATCTGATCGGCAACGTCGAAGACATCTTCCGCCCGCAAACCGAGGCGCGGCACCAGACGTTCCAGGTTGTTACGGAAAACATCCAGCACGAATGGCTCAACGGCGATTCGGTCCGTTTGATGCAGGTGCTCGGAAACCTCCTTTCCAACGCGGTCAAGTACACGCAAGAGGGCGGGAAGATCCAGCTGCTCATCGAAGAGCGCCCTGCGAATGCGTCGCCGTACGCAAGGCTCTGCATTTCGGTGAAGGACAACGGCATCGGCATGGAGAAGGATTTCCAGGAAAAGATCTTCGATGCCTTCACCCGTGAGGAAAGCACGCTTACGAACAAGATCCAGGGAACGGGCCTTGGCATGGCGATTGCCCGCAACCTGGTTGAGCTTATGGGCGGAACCATCAGCGTGGAAAGCGAAAAAGGGGAGGGCACGTGTTTCGAGATCGTGCTTGACCTGAAGATAGCCCAGCAGCTTGGCTCTTCGCGCGAGCCGCAGAAGCAGGACGCATCGCACGATGCCGTTACCCTGCAGGGAATGCGCTTCCTCTGCGCAGAAGACAATGCCCTGAACGCAGAGATCCTTACGGAGCTGCTAAGGATGGAAGGCGCCGAATGCGTTATCTGCGAAAACGGCAAAGCGGTCCTTCGGGCATTCGAGGCATCGAAGCCAGGGGATTTCGACATGATATTGATGGACGTTCAGATGCCGGTGATGAACGGCTACGATGCCGCGCGCGCTATTCGCAACAGCAGCAACGAGCAGGCGCGCACCATGCCCATTATCGCTATGACCGCTAACGCATTTTCCGAGGATATCCAGGCATCTTTCGCTGCGGGGATGAATGCCCACGTTTCCAAGCCCGTCGACATGAACGTCTTGAAGAGGACGATCGGAAACCTCCGCTCTGGCCGCGGGGGGGGGTACTGAACCGCCGTTTGATGGGCAGGTTCTAGAAAATCCTGCGCCGCCCCTTTCCTAGGCGGCCGTGCCCAGCCCATCGGCAAATCGCTTCCCAAGGCCAACACGGCCTGCTGCTAAAACCCTGCGCTGTTGCATTTGCTCAGGTGGGCGCGCCCTATTCGGTTAAAAGCCGGTAACCAGTCCGAAACACCTTGCTCGCTATAATGAAACAAACAAGCAAAGCCAAGGAAGGACAAGCTATGGCCAGCAGCCCTGATCAGGATTATGTTCTTAGGACCATCAAGAGCCGCGATGTCCACTTCGTGCGCTTCTGGTTCTGCGATGTGCTGGGGCACATGAAGTCGTTCGCGGTTATCCCCAGCGAACTGGAAAACGCCTTCGAAGAGGGCATGGGCTTCGACGGCAGCTGCGTGCGCGGCTTCGCCCCCACCAGCGAATCGGATATGCTGGCCTGCCCCGAGGCATCCACCTTCCAGATATTGCCGTGGCGCCCCGAGCGCAACGCGGTTGCCCGCATGTTCTGCTCCATCAAGACGCCCGAAGGCGAGTACTTCGACGGCGATTCGCGCAGCGTGCTGAAACGCCAGGCTGCCAAGGCCGAAGAGCTGGGTTACGTCATGAACGTGGGGCCGGAACTGGAGTACTACTACTTCAAGGACCACACGGGAACCGAAGTGCTCGACAACGGCGGCTACTTCGACCTTACCTCGCTCGACATGGCAAGCGACCTTCGCCGCGACACCATCCTCACGTTGGAGAAGATGGGCATCCCCGTTGAGTACTCCCATCACGAAAGCGGCCCTTCCCAGCAGGAAATCGACCTGCGCTTCGACGATGCCCTCAGCATGGCCGACAATGTGATGACCTACAAGATGGTGGTCAAGGAGATCGCCAACAAGTACGGCGTGTATGCCTCGTTCATGCCCAAGCCCATTGCCGGTGCGCCGGGTTCTGGCATGCACATCCACCAGAGCCTGTTCGATGTGGAGGGCAACAACGCCTTCTTCGACGCATCCGACCCCGATGGCTACAACCTCTCCAAAACGGCCAAGCACTACATCGCCGGCCTTCTGAAGTACGTTCCCGAGTTCAGCCTTCTTACCAACCCCAGCGTGAACTCCTACAAGCGCCTGGTGCCCGGTGGGGAAGCTCCGGTGTGCATTTCCTGGGCGCGCAACAACCGTTCCGCCCTGGTGCGCATTCCCGGCTACAAGCCCAACAAGGAAGAGGCGTGCCGCGTAGAGCTGCGCAGCCCCGACCCGGCGGCCAACCCCTACCTGGTGTTCTCGGCCGTTCTGGCAGCCGGCTTGAAGGGCATCGAGGAAAAACTCGAGCTCTGCCCGCCCATGGAGCAATCCGTCGAGGGCGCCACTTCCCGCCAAGAGCTCATCGATGCCGGCTACCGCGTTCTGCCCGACACTTTGGGCGAAGCGGTAGAGCTGTTCGCCAAGTCGGACCTTATGAAGGAAGTCTTGGGCGAGCATATCCATTCCTTCCTGGTAGACGCCAAGCGCGAGGAATGGAACGAGTACCAAAAGCAGGTATCCGGCTGGGAGCTCGATCGATATCTGGGTGTGCTGTAGGAGGACGTCATGCAACAGAGGAAGAACGTCATATTCATTGCCGACAGCCTCGACAATGCCCATAAGTTCCAGGCAGTGCTTTCCAGCCTCGATGTGGATGTAGCCGCCGGATCTTCTCTTCAGTTCAAGAAGCTGCTTTCCGACAACCCTTCGTACGACCTGGTTATCTACGAGGCAACCGCCGAAGCCTCGCAGACCTTGGCGGCGGTGGAACAGGCGCTCATCGACGACGGGGGAGTGCCCATCCTCATCATCGTGAAAGAGGAAATGCTCTCGGGCTTCCGCCTTCCCGTGCAGATCAACTGCGACTTCGTGGTGCATGGTGCCAGCTCCGAGGAATGCTCGCTGCGCATCCGCCAGCTGCTGTGGCCCGGCAACGAAAGCTCCACCAACGACTTCATCAGCATCGACGGCATGACCATCAACCTGGCAACCTACCAGGTAACGGTGAATGCCGAGCCGGTTGATTTCACGTACCTGGAATACGCGCTGCTTGCCTTCCTGGTAACGCATCCGGGCCGCACCTATTCGCGCGATGCGCTGCTGCGCCGCGTGTGGGGCTTCGACTACTTCGGCGGCTCCCGCACGGTCGATGTGCACGTAAGGCGCGTGCGCGCGAAGCTGGGCCCCGAGCTTTCCCAGCACCTGGAAAC
>CAVDWN010000020.1:0-12779 GCA_963612535.1 Sphaerochaetaceae bacterium | reverse complement strand
GCCATTTCAGGCAAGACCTCAGCTGAGAGTTGCGGGCAACAGCATCGGAGGCTACGCGGTCGTACGGGAACACATCGACGAACACGCCTTGGTCGATGCCGGCATCAAGCGTTTCGTCAGTAAAGAACTTGGTCCCGTTCTTCCAAACCTTGGCGAACAGGCCAGCAAGACGATCATCGCTCTCCGGGCTCGCTACCGTAAAACCATCGCCAAGCGCAGCGGACGCAACCTCAAGAAACCTATCGTAGTCCTTACGGGGCATCCCAATATCGATATCGTCATCCCATGGAATAAACCCCCCGTGACGCTTTGCCCCAAGAGCGGTTCCCGAATCCAGAAAATACGTAATTCCATGCTCTTTGCATACCGTGTCTATAGCTAGCAGAACCTCCAGCTCGACAAGCTGCAATTTACGCAGTGTTTCACGTTGATACTGCACAGGCCCTCCTGAACACACATATTCTATCGCTTACGCGCAATTCGCCCTATAAACCATGCCATATGATACCGTTGCAATTGGTAAAATGTTCCAATTCGTTAGCCCGAACGAAAGGTGCGCCTTGCCTCGGACGAACCCGCTTAGCGCTTTCACCAAAGCATGCACAGGACCAACAAGCTTCCAGAATCATTAAAGAGCCAGAAGAAACAAAAATTGCACAACTAAACGATTATCCGAGATCAGCCCAGCGCGGTAAACCTCAAGGTGCAATAGAAAGCAAATGAAAGAACTATCTATTAGAAAGAACATGATCTGGAATTCCACTGGATCCATATTCTATCTCGGCTGCCAGTGGCTTATCACCATTCTAGTCGTTAGACTATCCGATGACTACGTAGCTGCGGGTGCACTGGCACTCGGTATGGCAATAGCGAATATCTTTAATCCTATTGGCTACTACAAGATCAGAACCTATCAAGTGTCCGACTTAGCAGGAAAATATTCTTCATCGGACTACATAGGTTTCAGGATCATTACAACAACAGCCTCTCTAGTTGCAATGCTGGCCTACAGCGTGGCAACATGCACCGTAGAAACGATCCCGAGCGTGATCGCGTACGGACTTTTTTCTTGCGGACCTGTTCTTGTTGATGTCTTACATGGAATCGATCAGAGACATAGCAGGATGGATCTTATTGGAATAAGCCTAATAATTAGAGGCGCCGGTTCATTGATTGCCTTTACTGCAGGCATGGTTTTTTTCAATTCCCTTTTTTCGTCTCTATGTCTGATGGTAATCATCAGCCTTCTCGCAATTGCCCTGTACGATGTTCCTGCAACAAAAAGACTCGAAAATAATCTAAAACCAAGCTTCAACAGAAGGGCGTTATTAAGCCTCGCAGCAACATGCCTTCCCCTCGTTTTAGCACTTTTTCTCGTCAACGCAGCACCTTCCATCTCGAGGCAACTACTCGCATATCTATATAGCAGTTCAGACCTGGGCATTTATGCTTCAGTTGCTGCACCTGTAGCAATTGTTCAGATGGGTGCACAATACATCTATTCCCCCCTCTTAGGGAAATTTGCAGAATACTCGTTAAAAAACGAAGGCAGGCTGTTCATATCTCTTTTAGTTAAGACTATCGGTGCGATTATTCTACTGACAATTGCTCTAATTTTATTTTTTTTGATTTTCGGCAAAGACCTTTTGTTGATTCTTTACGGAAACGATATCTCGAATTTCGCCTACCTGCTTCAGCCGTTAATTCTATGCACCACGATAACAGCGCTTGTCTGGTTCTGCGGAGATCTTTTAATCGTAATAAGAAAGATTAGGGCAAACCTGATTTGCTATTCCGTTTGTTTTTTCGGCTCAATATCCACCGCACCGTCCCTCCTGATTGGCTGCGGTCTCAATGGCGCCAGCTATTGCCTAATTTTAGGCTTTACAGTTGGCCTAATCGGGTCACTAGGCATAATCATAAAATACTGCCTTAGACTAGAAAAAACTACAGAGGATTAAAAGTGTCAAACAAGCCAACCTTCAGCATCATCATACCTGTCTATAATTCGGAAAAATACTTGTCTATATGCGTTGGGAGCATACTTGGACAATCATATCCAAGTTTTGAAGTGCTCCTCGTCGATGACGGCTCTACAGACAACAGCACAGATATATGCAAATCTCTGGCAAAATCTGACAGCAGGGTGCGGTATGTCCACCAAGAAAATGCGGGGACATCGAGCGCCCGCAACAGGGGAATTGATCTTGCTTGTGGCGAGTATATTACATTCGTAGACAACGATGACTGCTGGGTAAGCCCCAATGCTCTCAAGGAGATCAAAGCAACGATCGACGCGACGGAAGCCGATCTCATCATGCATCAACCCTTCGACTTCCATGGCGAGGGAATGTGTTCAATTCCCGAAAAAACTACTTCATGTGCAGATAAGATTGCGAATAAGACAAAGGCCGAGCAGTTATCCTTTTTGATAGAACACGGTCTTCTATGCTCAGCTGTATGGGTGAAAGTCTGCTCAGCAAGCCTCATCAAAGGCGATCATCCAATATATTTCCCAAAGGGAATGCGAAATGAAGACACCTACTGGACTGGCAAAGTGCTTCGGCTATGTCGGTCTATCGGATGGTGCGACCTTACATTTTATGCGTACAGGATAGGGCATGAGTACGCACAAACTTCAAAACCCCTTACCGTTCAACAGCTGAACGATCTCTCGGCAATATGCATCGAGCTATGTAACGACATTGAACAATTTGAAAATAGCCCTGAAACGAAAACAGCTCTTTATTCGTTTATAGCCTATCCGTACGTTGTATGGATGGGCCAGTCTGCATTATTTAAAAAGCCAGAAAAAAATCTTGACCGATATAAAGAGATGAAAACGCTTGCTTATTTACTAAACTACGATTTAGACAAAAGGGTGCATTTAGTTAAGATGGCCACACGGATACTGGGCTTTTCTGCATCTTGTAAAATCTGTTGTTTTGCACTAAAGGCCATGCATCGAGGGGCAAAAGCCAAGCAGTAACGAGCACTGTCACAACATAATGTAAGCGCGAAAAATAACTGCACAGGACTAGGAAGAGTCTAGATGTTTTCTTGTTCCCCATTCCTGGATAAGACCGAAGGGTAATGGCTCAAAAAATGTGTCTGCTTTTAAGCGTATAGCCTGATAAGCACTTGAAAATCCGGAGCGAAGACTACTGCCATCAGGAAATTGGCACTCGCAAACAGTCCACAAGCAGGCCTATCCCGAAACCATCTCCGTCAAAAAGAGGGGACAGAAAACTTCGAGGACCGCCGACAGCGCTAGCGCATCAAAAGCACCACTAAACTATCGGATCATATCTCGCTTTTCTCCAACTCTTCCGCCTTTTTGACAGCCAACAAATGAGCAAACGCTATGGCACAAATGCCCGCAGTGAGCTTGCCAATCAGCACAGGGACAATAAGAGAAGGCTGGAAATTTGCCGTAAACGAAAGATGGTCGCCAAACAAGAACGCGCAGCACACCGCGAAAGCAAGGCAAATAACCTTGTCACGAGCCTTCAAATCTTTCACCATTGCTAGCAGTGCAAGCACATTAGCAGAGGCCGCAAGAAGGCCAGCAGTTGCGTCCGAGGAAAGACCGAACGTCTTACCGAGCTTAGCCAGTGGCAAAGCCAAATACTTCCTGATCAAATGAACCATAGGAAACGCTCCGCACAGCATCATACCGATGGCGCCAGCAGTTTCCAATGCGCGGAAGATATCTTCCTCATCGGCAATAATGGGATCGAAGCCAAACGAGCCGAACAGGGTAGACCAGAGCCCAGTGAAGTACTCCACAACAACAAGGGCGAACACGATTTTGAGGGCGCCTTCCATCACCCGGCCAAACACGATAAAGCCTTTTATCATTGCATCAGGCTTGAATTTCAGACCCAAGGCCAACACGACGCAGATGACAATAAGAGGTACCAAATTTACGCCAATCTGCACCCATGAAAGGGCAAGTTGATACGTTGCCTCAGCATTAGTGGAGACAATTTCACGGATCACTGGCTGCGAAAAGGCAATTACAGCGCTGGCGACAAAAATCCCAATAGGAATCGCGAGCAAACCACTCATGACACCCAATGCCAAGTACTTACGATCCTCCTTTTCCAACATTTTAAGAGCAACGGGGATGGTAAACACTATGGTAGCGCCGGCCATATAGCCCGTCATCATTGCCATTATCCAGCTTTCACGGGTTTGACTAAGGGTATCAGCCAATTGGTAACCGCCCATATCGACAGCGATAAACGTTGTTGCTGCCATGGCGGGGTCGGCTCCAAGAGCGCCAAAAGCCGGTCCGAACACCGTCTCCACAAACGCTGTAAGATACGGGGCTGAGGCCATGATGCCAGCCACAGGCAAGAATATCGGCCCGATAGAGTCAATGCCCGCAACAAATTGCCTGCCTATCTCCCACTCAGGCTTAAACGCCGAGGCCAGAGCGCCGGCCATGGCGCAGGCCATAATCACATACACCACTACAGTGCCAATTATCTCCATTTACAATCTTCCTTTTCTGCTCTCGTGATCAAGACTGAGAAGAAGCCGTTATGCTGCATCATACAAATCCAAAGCCAACGCTGAACATTTTTTAGCATAGCGGTACCACAAGTACAGCCATTCACCTACCGGGTCCCCAGAAGCTTCCTTGTAGAGAGCCCAAACAAACCAGTAATATGCAGCAAGAGCAACATAAGCAAGGCAATGGCGCTCCTCGTCTGGGGTAGCCGGTCTCCCGAAGTACAAATCCATAACATGCCTAGCTTCTTCTTCCTTGTAATCAGAGCAACAGATAAACGTTCCGAGATCAGAAGCATAATCGGACATGGCTGAATATTCCCAGTCAATAAGGCTCATCTCACCACCCTTGACCAAAATATTGGGCGCATAAAAATCGTTGTGGCACAAGCAGGGATCAATGCCATCACCCTTCACGCATGCGTCCAAATGTTCTGCGGCCTGCTTAAGTTCATCATAATCAGGGAACCTTGGGTAGGATCGGCCGTCAAGCAAGCCCATAATCTCACGCGCCTTGCCCATAAGGTCAAAACTCCAGTTCGACTTCTCCCCACTCAGATGAATGCGCCGGATAAGGTCCATCGCCTGAGATACCTGATCACCATTGTGATAGTCGAGCTCCGAACACCCCTCCTCGAAATAAGAGATCTTCCAGCCTTGATCCGCATCCTCGTATACAAACGTATTGTCTACGCCTAATCGGCGTGCCACTTCCTGCGAAAACGTTTCACTGGCGCGGTTAATGATCTCCTCGGTGCCCGGACCAGGATGCCGATAGACATAGGTCCGACCCCTCAAGAGAAAACGGAAAGAAAGATTGGTGAGGCCTTCCTTTATCGGCTTAATTTCGGTTACCTCCGAACGCGAACAATCGAGCGCGTCGCAAATATTGTCCAAAATTGCACTGTCTACGTTTTCTAAGAAATCATGATCGAACTTCACCAAGTCCGCCAACGAATCGAACTCGTAAACAGCACCATCTGGGTAAGGGCGCATGACCATATCCAGATCCTTGATGTGGTCGATATAAATATCCTCCCAAAGCTTTGGAGCGGTTTCAGGCAAGTTGTATTCGCGCTTTAGAATGTCGACAAACGCCTTTGAAAAAGCATGGTCGAAATAGACATGGCCCAACATAGCCCATGCATCGCTACCACCAATACTCACGCCTGAAATGCGCCCATTGCTCTCCGTTTGCAAGCAGTACTCATCGGTTTCTCCAGGAAAGTAGCTGGCAGCGTAGTAGGCCTCATACACGTAGGGTTCGAATACGTTCTCGGTAAAGTAATCATCCGAAGAGCAAATATACGTGTTTCCAAGCTGTTCGCAAACCAACATCAGCGTGGAATTGTTGTTCCTCTGGGAGTACTGTTCGTTAACGCGGATTTTCACCCCAAGCTTGTCTTCCAAATAGAAGAAAGCTTCTTTCATGTAGCCAACAACTACCGTGATGTCAGAGATTCCAGCCTCTTTAAGTTGACGAATCTGTCGCTCGACAAGAACCTCACCGCGCACAGTGAGCACCCCTTTGGGACGTTCGTATGAGAGCGGAACAAAACGCGAGGAGAGGCCCGCAGCCATGATGATTGCATTCTGAACCCTATAAGGCTGAAGAGTGTCTAGGCCTGCACCGGTAAGGGTGAATCCATCAACAAAACCATCGGAAGCAAGACTCTTGAGCAAGCCGTTAACGGCACCGAGAGAAATGCCACATGCAGAAGCCAGTTGCCTTTGCGACGAAATAGCGCCAGACCTCTTTCGCAGGGTATTGAGCACATTAAACTCATTGCGAGAAATACTCACAACAATCTCCTTTTTCGCAATAGAGCCCATGAAGGGCTTAGTCCGCAGCAAGCCTAAAAGATCCTAGCAAACAATGCTTAATCCCGAGCGAAACGCCGTATGGGCAGCTCAAGGACTGCATTATCCAACAACCCCAAGATCCCTGCAGGCCGAAGAAGCGAACCGCTCGAACATCCGCGCAATAGCGCATGAGTCTTCCGGCATCACACCAGAAAGTCGCGTGCCCTTCTCGATAGCGCGAGCAAATGCAACCAGCTGATACCGAATACCCTCACCGTCCAACTGATAGAAATAGCGCTTGTTGTCGGCGGGATTCTCGCGACGAATCTCGAAATAGTCGGTCTTCCACCAAGGGGCGGGGACATACAAGTAGCCCCCTGTACCCGCAATTACCAAATCGCCCTCGGCCTTCACCGCAGAACCCACCTTGAAGGAAGCCACTGCTTCGGGGTATTCGAGCGATACACGGGCAAAGGTATCACGCTGCTTTCCATCGTCCCCATAGCAAGCAGCTATATCGACGCGCTCCCATTCAGTACCAAGCAGTTGGACGATCGGCAAAAGTGCGGTGGGGGCCCAGGTATCCATTGCGCCCCAGTTACTAGAACAGGGTTCATTGTCCTTATCGAAGGGACGTAGGCTAGTGCAAGTTGCATCGACGGAAATCACTTTTCCGATTCGCCCGCTCTTCGCCAATAACAACAACCGCGAATAGGCAGTGGCGTATGCTGTTTTGATAGCGTCCATAAGAACAAGGCCGGTTTCTGACGCAATCTGCTGAAGCTCTTTGACCTCTTCTGAAGTTTTGGCAATCGGCGATTCGCACAACACATGAGCACCTGCCGCCAAAGCCATCTTGATCTGAGGAACATGACTATCCGGATGAGTTGCCAAATAGATTGCATCAACATCCTTGAGCAAGCATGCAAATTCCTCTTGAAAGGAGGGGCAACCAACAGATAGCTGCCCGGCAACTTCCATACCGTTAACAAAAGAGCTTTCTGCTAAATACTTATCGAGGACAGGACCGTCCCCCACAAACCCAACCTTAAGAGTCGAACGCTCACTGCGAATCTCCGTGCTGGAAACACCCTGCGTTCGATCAAGGTATACAACTTCGCAATACTCATTCAGGTAATCGAATTTGCCGACCCAGTCCGAACCAACAGTGAAGATATCGATGCCGTAACGACGTATGTCGTCGATCTTCTGGCCCTCATATTCCTCGACAATAATTTCGTCAGCCAGACCAGTTGCGCGAACTGCCTCCATTCGTTCCACAAGCGACTGCTCAACGTTGATCTTTCCACGAACCTTATCGAAATCTTCTGCAGTCACCCCAACGATCAGATAGTCGCCTAGAGCTTTAGCGCGCTCAAGAAGGCGAATGTGCCCGTAGTGCAGTAAATCATAGGTTCCGTATGTGATTACTTTTTTCATATGCTCACCTACAACAAGCCGCGAGCAACAAGGCTATCAAAAGCCTCAACGAGCTTTTTGTTGTCTTCAACAGTAAGCGCACCGATATGACCGACGCGAAATACCTTTTCGGCCTTCTCGCCGCCGTTTGGACATACCCAAATACCGTATTCATCCTTAAGAACAGTGAACACATCGTAAGCCGAAACGTTTTCAGGATGCAGAGCGGTGACAGCATTAGAAGGCGCTGGCGAAACGCAAGTCAACGGCAAATGGGCGATGCGAGAACGAAAATCTGCAGCCAGAGCCGCAATACGAGCATTCTCGGATTTAACGCCACCCTGCTCCCGAAGCTGCCGCAATCGGGCATTTATCTGCAGCAACGTGCCAATAGCGGGAGTGAAAGGCGTTTGCCCCCGCTCTGCATTTTTCAGGGCGTTCTTAAGGTCCAGATACATGCAGCCCGGATCGGCACGGCTCACGCGTTCAAGGCCCGAAGGGGACAAGGCCAAAAGCGAGATGCCA
This sequence comes from Sphaerochaetaceae bacterium, assembly GCA_963612535.1. Lineage (GTDB taxonomy): Bacteria > Actinomycetota > Coriobacteriia > Coriobacteriales > Eggerthellaceae > Anaerotardibacter. The sequence goes on along the minus strand of CAVDWN010000020.1, from coordinate 4,514 downwards.
GGAGGGCAAGCAAGGGCCTTCTGCGAGCCGGATATAAAGACATCGACACCAAGCTCCTCCATATCAAGAGGGTCAGCCAGAAAAGCACTGATAGCATCCATGATGAAGAACAGTTTGTTGCGACGGCAGAATTCAGAGATGAGCTGCACGTCATAAAGCACACCGGTTGAGGTCTCGTGAATATTGACCAAAAAAGCCGTATAACCTTCCTCATCATATTCGGAAAGAAGTTCAGCAGTGAGGGTTTGCCCATCAGCGATAACGATATCTGAATGTGGAACGCCATGGATGTCGCACAACTCAGAAAAACGCTTTCCGAAGCTCCCGCCCACCACAACAAGTGCTTTGTCGTCTGGAGTCAGAGTATTAGCAACCGCTGCTTCCATGGCGGCAGTGCCAGAACCGGTTAAGAATACCGCACGCGACCCTCGCGGCGCACCAGCGAATTCCAGAAACAACCGCTCGTTCTCAATCATCACCTCAGAGAACTCTGTGGTCCTGAAGTAAGGAACTTGCTCTGATCCGATTTCGAGGACTGCGTCACTGGACATTACAGGTCCGACGGTGAAATTTAACATCCGAATAACCTTTGGTTGAAGCCTGTTCAATTGTTATTTATTTTAACACGCAGTTGAACAGGGAACGCGAAAGCCCAGGCTAATCGTAAATTACAACCTTAGTACCAGCCCAGATGTTGTTGTAGATCCAATTTGCGCTCGACCATCCCATACGAATACAGCCATGCGAAAGACTTTGGCCGAGTTCGCTTTCGGAGCTCAAAACGCTGTGGAAGAAGTACCCGCCCCAAATCTGAGTGCAATAGATGGCACGGCTATCGGTATCCAGCGATCCGCGCTTGCCGCCCGTAGTATAAAACGAGCCCGTAATGGTAGGTGTACCGGGAGCACCGGTTACGCAATCCCACCAGTACTGGATACGCCAATTACCCGCAGAACCGCGGAACACACCGACCTTATGGGATGAGCGGTCTACGCCAATCAACCATTCCGTCCGACTATCCTCGTACGCAATTCGGTTTCGCATCTCCCGCTGATCGGGAGCAATGCCGAGGAATCCATTTTCATCGGAAAAGCTCTGAGCCGTAGAGCCAGGAGCAGGGGCGCCCTTTGTAACGATCTGGATTTGATAGGCTTCGGCATTTATGCTGAGCCCGGTTGTACCAGCCGGGGCGCCGTTCTTGGTCCAGCCCATCCAGCCATAGCCGGAAATATGCGCACGGTAATACACATCAAAATACTTTGAAAGGTCTCCGGTCAACTGTACCTTAAACGCCTGAATGGCATTGCCGCCGCTAGTTGCTTGGGACCCATCACCGGCCCAGCCTGTCCAGCCTGCATTTGCAAAGTGAGCTTGATATTGCACCCCGCCAGAGATCGCCTTGCTCGAAGAGACTGCTAGACTCATACCCGCCAGTGGCCTTCCTTGGCCAACCGTGCCAGCGACATTGCCATTGTCGGTATAACCCCAGCCCCATCCGGAAGACTGGCTTCCACAGTTCAAGGATGGGAACACCGAAGAATCGAGCAGAGCGAGACCGTCCGTAGAAGGCGCATCCGAACTTCCCTTCGGGACAAGGGCAACTTCAATAGCCTCCACCGGAATAGAGCATCCTACGGAGCCAACGGCAGATTCGCCGTTTTTCGTCCAAGCCATCCAGCCTATGCTGGAAACATGAGCACGGTAGTAGATGTCATATTTTTCCGACAGATCGCCACTGAGCTTGAACTCGGCCGCCTCAACACGTTTAGATTGGCCCTTAGTGCCAGCAAATGATCCGTCTTTCTTCCAAGACTGCCAGCCTATGTCCTGAACATGCGCCCTGTATTCAATCGACCCTGAATAGTCAGCAACCAAATCCGACAGACCAATCGCAAACCCCTCAAGGCTGCGGCTCTGCCCAGTTGTCCCCAGAACAACGTGGGTTGCCAGATTATCCTTGGCGCCGCTTACAGTACCCACGTTGGCGATATGTGAAGAGTAGTCGATGTAGTCGTGCTTATATGCCACTGCGGTTTCGCTATAGTCGCTAGGCGTTTGGCCTGAGGGGAGAATAACTACCTGCACAGCTTCCAGCCTTTTAGATAGGCCTTCAGTACCGGCCTTCTCACCGTCCTTGGCCCAGCCTAACCAGCCGTAGTCCTGGGCGTGCACGCGGTACCACACGGAGTGGCCTTCGGCCACCTTGCCGGTCAGGCTGATCTTCACGGCCTCCAGGCGCTTGGACTGCCCCTCGGTGCCGGAGAGCTCGCCATCGGACTTCTTCTCCTGCCAGCCTATGTCTTGGATGTGGGCGCTGTAGGATATGCCGCCGTCCACGTATTTACCGAGGACGATACTAAAAGCCTCTAACCTTTTCGATTTGCCCGTTGTTCCTAAATTCAGCTGCTTCGTTAGAGAACTAGACGTACCAGAAATATCACCGTAATCCTGAACGTGGGAAGAATAGCTTATTTCAACGGTCTTAAACGCGGGCTCAGAAGCACTGTATCCCTCTGGGAACTCCCCCTGAGGAAGAACCACTACCTCTACCGCTTCAAGCCTTTTCGAATACCCTTCAGTGCCAGCCTTCTCGCCGTCCTTGGCCCAGCCCAGCCAGCCGTAGTCCTGGGCGTGCACGCGGTACCAGACGGAGTGCCCCTCGGCCACCTTGCCGGTCAGGCCGATCTTCACGGCCTCCAGGCGCTTGGACTGCCCCTCCGTGCCGGAGAGCTCGCCATCGGACTTCTTCTCCTGCCAGCCGATGTCCTGGATGTGGGTGCTGTAGGAGATGCCGCCGTCTGCGGATTCCCCTAGCTTGATCTTGATGGCCTCCAGGCGCTTCGACTTACCGCTGGTACCAGCTATCGCTCCATCCTTAGCCCAGTCTTGCCAACCCAGGTCTTGGACATGGGTGCTGTAAGAGACTGTGAAGGAATCGTTTTTCTCGCTGGTGTCGTTGTTTTGAGCGGGATCAGCAGCCAAAAGGGATGCTTCAGAAGCAGATTTCTCGGAGATGGAACTGTTGGAGCCGGAAGCGCCGGCCGCTTCTTTATCAAGGTTAGACGAAGCATCAACCTCATCTTCACCCGGGCTGGTTTCGTCCTTAGCCGGCTCATCTACTGAGGCGTCATTGGGGTTGGCGCTCTCTTCGTATTCCGAGATGCCAGTTTGGGATGAGCTAACCTCATCGCCAGCTTTGGTATCCGCAAATGCAAAACAAGGCAGAAGCCCAGCAACCAGCACCAGCGAAAACAAAATGCTTGAAACCTTTTTAGCAATACCCATAGAAGCAACCTCCGAGCGTTTTACCTGCAACGATTATACATTGACAAAAGCGGCGCAAACTTGCTGCTTTGGGTCAGGTGGGCTACCTTTATGCGCGCTAAAAAGAAGAAGGCATTTCAGACGCCTTCTTGCTGTAGCCAATGATTACATCGAATCGATCAAGGAGCGAATGTTCTGGCCGTAACCATTGTCCGGAACAGCCCATCTGCCATTAAGGTCTTCAAGATTGGGTGCGCATCCACGACTAACGAGGTTAAAACGCGGATCCACGCAATCGTTCACAAGAGGATCGGTCGAAGCATACGCCTTCAAGTGCTGAACCTGGGCCCTTAGCCCTTGGCGAACGTTAGCGAACGTTGCACCCTGAGCACCGCCGCCCGTTGCCCCCAAGCCACCGAAATTGCACTGAGACGCTTTTACGTCTCCACCAAATTGAAGCCAACCGGTTTCCCACATAGCCTGAGCAAAAAGAACTTCGGCTCGCACGTTTTCCGCTCGCGCCTCTTCATAGGCAATCTGGCAGAAATCGCGCAGGGTCGGAGCGCCCTTCGAAGCGTAAGTGGAGGCGGGATACTCTTTGCCCGACTTCTCGTAGCGGGCCACCATCTGGTCAACCGTCTTTTCAGACGATCCCGTTATCGGGGTAACATCGTCGGCCTTGTCCCTGAAGGCGCCGTCGGCGGAGCCGGGGGCGCTGCCGCCCTTCTCCACCAGGACCACCTGCACGGCCTGGGCGGCGCGGCCGTAGCCCTGGGAGCCGGCGGGGTCGCCGTTGCTGGCCCAGCCCATCCAGCCGAACTCGGCCGAGTGAACGCGGTACCACACGTCGTACTGCTCGGCCAGCTGCCCGGTGAGCCTGATCTTCACGGCCTCCATGGCCTTGGACTGGCCGGTGGTGCCGGCGGTGCCGGAGGTCCAGCCCTGCCAGCCTATGTCGGAGACGTGGGCGCTGAGCTCCACGCCGCCGGAGGCCTTGGGGTTCTCTATGGACACGCGCAGCGCCTCCATGGCGCGGGACTGGCCGGTGGTGCCGGCGGTCGCGCCGGAGGACACGCTGGACTGCCAGCCTATGTTCGCGCAGTGGGCCTGGTACACAACAGTAGTGGGCTCGTCGGCCTTGTCCCTGAAGGCGCCGTCGGCGGAGCCGGGGGCGCTGCCGCCCTTCTCCACCAGGACCACCTGCACGGCCTGGGCGGCGCGGCCGTAGCCCTGGGAGCCGGCGGGGTCGC
>CAVDWN010000019.1:0-13250 GCA_963612535.1 Sphaerochaetaceae bacterium | reverse complement strand
TCGGCTTCCTGCTGTGCGTGTGCACGTTCACCAACTCCGTTACCACCGCAGCCATCTACCTGTCCGAGCCTTTCCCCACCGCTTGCCGCATCCGTGGCGCCGGTGTTGCGAACGCCTTCGGTCGTCTGGGCTCCATCTTCAGCCCTATGTGGATCTCTTTCCTCATCACCACTTCGCTGGGCACCATGGGCGTGTTCCTGATCAACGGCGCGATCGCCATCTTCATGGCAATCTGGCTGGCAATCTTCGGTGTTGAGACTCGCGGCCGCACGCTCGAGGACATCACCAAGGGTCTGCTCGACTAGCCGAACAGACACATCCCTGATTCATCTGAATCAAAACTCAAAGAGGAGCTCTAGGGGGAGCTCCTCTTTTTATGCCCTGTGATATTCGCTGGCAGGCATCTTGGCTCTGTTGAGCCAAGATTGACACACGGGGGTTGGGCCCTTGAATCTTTAACGTCCCATCCCTCGTATCGCTAGCTGAAAGGGCATACCCATAAGTACGTTTATTGGGGCGGCTTGACCCTGCCGATTCTATGCAAACCGGGACACATATATACCTCAGCAGAAGGCAACGGACAAACGAAGCCTGGGGCCGGCGAATCAACCGAGACACGCCCAATCAATGGGCTGAGCACCTTTCGCTATCAAGAAGTCGTTCGCACGCGAGAAAGGTCGGGAACCGATAAAGGCCTGAAGCTGTCCGCTGCTGCGGTTTGCCGACAACGGCGACGGATGGGTGGACTTCAGCACAAGCTTATTTTCCAACGCAGCCTTGCTCGCATCGCGCTGGGCGGCCTCGATGACCTGGATGGCATTCTTGCCCCACCCCATGAACACGACGGGGCAATCCAGCTCGAAACAGCGCCTTACCAGATAGTTGGTAAGCACCTGCCAACCGAGCTTACTATGGGAATTGGCAGCGTGCTCCTGAACCGTGAGAGTGGCATTCAACAGCAGTACCCCTTGCATGGCCCAAGGCGTGAGGTTCCCACTTTCGGGAACGGCACAGCCGATATCGGCAGCCAGTTCTTTGTATATGTTGCGAAGACTAGGCGGAAGCTTCTGCCCTTCAGGAACAGAAAACGACAGGCCCATCGCCTGATTCGGCCCATGGTAGGGGTCCTGACCAAGGATAACCACCTTGACGTCATGCGGATGAACAAGCTTCAAGGCATTGAGGATAAGGCCTTGTGGAGGGTATATAACCTGCGATTCGCGCAGTTCGCCAACGCGTTTCAAGAGGGAGCCAGTCGCATCCCGAACCTCTTCAGGGGCATCATCTATCCACGCGCGGATATTCGCCTCATCGCACATTGAAGAGCCTAATCCACTTGCACAAGCGAGAACACTTCAGCATCCGTTGCCTGAGCGATGGCCTTGCGCGGCTCCAGGAACGCAAGCTCCAGGATGAAGCCGAAGCCTTCAACCTTAGCGCCGGCTTGCTCGATGAGCTCAACCTGCGCAACAGCTGTGCCGCCGGTGGCAACCAAATCGTCCACGAGCAGCACCACATCGTTCTTGTCAATAGCATCGAGGTGAATCTGCAGTTCATCGGTGCCGTATTCCAACTCGTACGTAGCCGAGCGAACCTCACGCGGGAGCTTGCCGGGCTTTCGCGCAGGCACAAAGCCAGCGCCCAGTCGATACGCAACCGGAGCACCGATGATAAAGCCGCGAGCTTCAGCGCCAACGACCTTGGTGATACCCCTTCCGGCAAAATGGTCAGCCAACGAATCGACAGTCCGAGCCAGGCCCTGAGGATCTTTCAGCAAGGTGGTTATGTCCTTGAACACAACGCCGGGCTGCGGGTAATCAGGGATATCCGTGATAAGACTGGCTAGGCTAACATCCGACATGGCAGACCTCTCTCATAGATTACGCAACGCTCGTTATTGTAGCGCCGCAATGGCGCAAATTCGGTGGTAATGCGCCAATAGAAGCCCCCATTCGCAACGCTCAACGCAGCGGAACAAGAGGGTATGAGTTCGGGAGTTCGCCTTTGCTAACCAGGTACTTCAGGTAGGCCATGGTTTGCGTTACCAGCGAACGCCTACCGAATATCGGCCGGTCTTCCCATGGCGTCCGGCGATCAGCCTTTGTGGAAAGGTAGGCCAATTCCCCCGGATCGGTGCAGCCCGATTCGCAGACAGATCTAAACGACTTCACCTGGCGATGATAATGATCGGAGATCTTCGCACAGCGGGCCGAAAGCGACTGCCCCTCTTCGCCGTGGCCGGTAAGAACCAACGATGCAGAAAGCTTGCCCAAGCGGTTGTTCGTGCCAAGCAGGATTGCCAGCTGATCGTCATCGCCTTCCACCATCACAGGCGGATACCCGTTGAACAGCACTTGATCCCCACCCACGAAAAGGCCGGCATCCTTATCGAACAGGCAGAGATGATGCATGTCGTGGCCAGGCGTTTCCAACGTGCGAAGGGAATATCCCCCAACCTCAAGCACATCCCCTTCGCGAAGCTGGGTAAGCTGACCGGCAAAGGATCCCGTACGCGTCATAGGCTCCCAGTATGCCGGGTCGTAAACGTCTTCAAGCCCATGGGCCGCGCTGACCCTGCGCTCGATAGAGCCTATCTCGGAGGCGGCCATAACCGGCGTGCCGCGATCGGCAAACCTGGCGAGCCCACCGAACACACGCATCCCCGGGCGCCAGATACGGGAAAGACCGGCACAGTGGTCCCAATGAAAGTGCGTGATGAAAACATCTACCGTATCCCAGGGAATGCCCAGCTTCCGCAACGCAGAATCGAACGCAGAAAACGTTTCAGGCTCATCGCACCCGCAATCGACGATAAGGGAACGGCCGCCATCGTTTACGCCATCGGCCTTGAACACATACGAGTTGGTTGGCCCTATGGCTTGGGGCATGGGCAGATCAAGCCGGTACAAGCCGCGCGTCAACTCCTCGATGCGCGGCCTTTCCGAATATACGATAGGCATACGAGCCATGGAGCACCCCTCCCCCGCAGATTTCCAATAGGCCGACACCAGTGAGGGCATCGCCAGGCAACGCCGAGGTACAGCTCGCATCGAAAGAGCGAGTCTCTGTCGCGCTTCCCCGATACGCCCATCGGCAACCGCAAGCAACCCTTCAGCTAAGCGGTTTTCCTTAAGAATACGCTCTTCTCTTCAAGGGTGGGTATCTCGTCGGAGCATTCCTCTTCGATGTTGCCGTCGTAGACGTAATGCTGCGTTTCCTTGGCAACCATTCCCGTCATAACCAAGACCATGATGATGTTGGGGATAGACATAAGGGCGTTGGCGATGTCGGTAGCCGTCCAGGCGATATCGCCCACGCCGATGCCGCCCAAGAAGCCCATGCAGATGTAGAGGCCAAGGTACAGCGGCACCCAACGGCGACCGAACAGGTACAGCGTCACGCGCTCACCGTAGTAGCTCCAGCCCAGGATGGTGGAGTAAGCGAAGCAGATGATGCCCAGCATAAGAACCGGCGTGCCGATATGCGGAATGGTAGCGAACACCGCATTGGTAAGGGTAGCGCCGTCGGTGACCCCCGTATCGGCGATAAGCGTAGGATGGGCGCACAGAGTGCTGACGATTACCAGGCCGCTGACCAGGCAGATGACCACCGTGCACCAAAACGGGCCGGTCATGGCAACCAAAGCCTGGCGGGCCGGGTTCTTCGATGCCGCAGCGGAGGAAACCAAGGGAGCGGTGCCCAAGCCGGCTTCGTTGGAGAACAGGCCTCGAGCGCAGCCGAACTGCAGCGCCACCATGATGCCGGAGCCAACCGCCCCACCGAAGGCAGCGCGAGGGGTGAACGCGCATTCGAAGATAAGCTGCAGTGCTTCAATAAGGTAGCCCGAATTGCAAACCAGGATGTAGAGGCAGCCCAGGATGTAGGCCCCGCCCATGAAAGGCACCAGCTTCTCGCAGATGCTGGAAACCTTCTGAAGGCCGCCTACGATGATAAGCAGTGCCGTGCCGCACACGAAAGCGGCGACGATCCACGGCTCGATGCCGAAATTCGCCTGGACAACGCTGGTGATGGCGCTGGTCTGAACCGCGCAGCCGATACCGAAGATGGTGAAGCACGCCATAACCGAAAACCATATGGCCGCCAGCTTGGCCCACCAGGGCACCGTGCCGTCTTCCCGCTTGAAGCGCTGCTCCCAAACATGCATGGCGCCGCCCATCATCTGGCCACGCCAGTCCTTCACGCGGAACTTCATGGCCGCGAACACTTCCGTGTACTTCGTTGCCATGCCAAGGATGCCGGTAAGCCACATCCACAGCACGGCTCCGGGGCCGCCGGAAAGCACCGCAGTGGCCACGCCGACGATGGAGCCGGTGCCAAGCGTCGAGGCAAGCGAAGTGGCCATAGCGCCGAAGTTGCTGATATCGCCTTCGGCGCCATCGTCCTTCGTTACCGAAAGCTTAAGCGCCAAGGGAAGCTTCCGCTGGATACCCTTGGTGCGGATGGTGGTGTAGATATGGCACCCCAGAAGAAGGATGATCATCGGTGGACCCCAAACGGCGGCGTCCACGGTATTCAATAGTTCCGTCAAATCCATTTCGTACCTGTTTCGTATAGAGGGAAAGAGCTAACTGGCTATTTTAGTCGTACTTAATGCATTTTTAAGGAATGATTCATAAATGCGCATCATTCAGCTACCAAGCGGCGAATTTCAGCGGCATGAAGCCTCTCCACGGCGCGAATCCCTTGCAGCCAATAAGCATCAAGCGGAATCAAAATTGCTGTGAAAACAAGGCATTCTAGCCCACCATCGAATGCGAAAGTGCTATCCCAGATACCGTCGAAAAGAACACAAGCAAAGGAGCAAACCCTATGATGATCGCGCAGGTACTCGAAGCGGCAATGCTTATCTGCTTCGGTTTGTCTTGGCCTATCAACGCGTACAAGAACTACAAGGCGGGAACCGCAGCAGGAACCAGCTGGCAGTTCATCTTGCTGATCACCGCTGGTTACGTTGCCGGCATCATAGCCAAATTCGCGGGCGACGCAATCAACTGGGTCCTTGCGGTGTACTTCCTGAACCTCTTCTGCCTAGCAATCAACTGGGGAGTCTACTTCCGCAACCGCAAGCTCGACAAAGCCCGCCTTGCGGCTGAAAGCGCAAAGAAAGAACTGGGCTCTTCTGTGGGCAGCCTGCTTATTGCCACCGATGGCTCCAGGGCATCGCTCAACGCCATCAGTTACGCCGCTCACGCAATCGATTTGCAGAAGGTTCATTCCATCGAGGTGCTTTCGGTAGCTGAAACCGCAGCGGACACCAGCATCGCAAAAGCGAAGCAAGCCAACGAGCATGCCGCCGAACTGCTTTCAGGGTTGGGAGCAGAATGCAAGCAAACGGTGCGCACGGGCGAAGCGGCAGCTGCAATTGTGGGCGAAGCAAACGAACAGGGCGCCAACTTGGTGGTTATGGGCTCCAGGGGCCTAAGCGGCTTAAAGGGACTTCTTCTTGGCAGCGTGAGCAAAGCCGTTACCGAAAACGTGTCGTGCCCGGTTCTGGTGGTTAAATAAGCGAACAGCCATAGAGCAACGGATTCTTCAAGGGCGCCGGCACAAAGCACGGTGCCCTTCGTGCATTTATTGCATTTCGTGCAACATTTTCACTACAACGCCCGCCAAGCATCGGCAATCGGGCTACCCTTTTCATTCCAGAAAGGCGGTAGGATGCACCACAAAAACGAAACAACGATAGCCATTCCTGCTAAGGGAGCCGTAATGCCAGAAAAGGTTAACTATCTCGCAGAAGGATACGAGAAGAAGCCAACCGCCTGGCGTGTTCGCGTTGGCTGGCTTGCCATCCTATTGCTCATAGGATTAGGCGTTGCGCTGTTTCGCTCGGGATTCCTTGCCGCCGGTATCGCCGTAGTCGCAACCACCCTTGCAGCGGTGTTGATCGCCTTCATTGCGGGGCATTTCAAATCAGTGAGCGCATTGGGGCGCAAAGATCACGCTCTGCCCGAAAACGGCCCGGGCGATTGGCTTTCGTCAAACGGCCTGATGGAATCCATGGCACCGAACCTTAACGCCGACGAGATAGCCACCATCAACCTCAACCGCCAAAAAGAAGCGGATGCAGTTGCCGCCTGGCTGGAAACGTATACGGTTGCGCGTCGCATCCAGGTTAGGTCCGACGACGACACTCTGCTCTCGGGCAGGATGTTTCCCGCCAGCCGACGCCAACGCCCTTGGGTGGTGTTCTTCCATGGGTTCGGCGGCAGCTGGCGCGACAACCTGGGACACGCCCGCGCCTATGCCGAGCTCGACTTCAACATCATGCTGGTGGATATGCGGGCCCACAACGAAAGCGAAGGCAACTGGTCGGGCCTCGGCTGGCTGGAAAGGCGCGATGTGGTTGCCTGGTGCAGCTGGATTGTCGCACGAACCGGACAGAACACCCAGATAGTGCTTCATGGCCAGAGCCTTGGAGCCGCTTCCGTCCTTATGGCCACGAACGAACCCGACTTCCCCCTCCAGGTTCGCGCCTGCATCTGCGACAGCAGTTTCACCGACGCCTGGAACGAATCCCTGCCCCTGCTAGGCGAAGGATTCGGCAGACCGCATCCAGCCCTTGACCTGATGCGCTACGTTTTGCGCAAAGAGCCAGGAGGATACGACCTGGCCGAGTCGAAGCCCCTTTCGGCGGTGCTTGGCACAAACATCCCGCTGCTTATCATCCACGGAGAAGATGACACCATGACCGCGCCCTACATGGGAGCATTCCTGGCTATGGCGGCGGGTTGCGAACGCGAGCCTATTATCAGCCGCTATTCAGGCAGAGCATGCGGGGAAAGCTACGAGGAGCCCCTTGTTTGCAAGAGCATGGCAGGAAGCGAGTTCCTGCTTGTTCCCCATGCAGGGCATTGCCAATCGTGCTTCGCCGATCCGGCAACGTATTACCGCGAGGTTTTCGGCTTTGTGGCGCAACACGTAGACCTGACGATCAACGACGAAGATGAGCAGTAGCGCCGTTTCAAGATGGCAGAAGGCTTAGCGAGCCAGGTTCTTGAAGTGCTGCCAGCCCAATCAGCGGCGCTTGCTGGAAGAGCTATCGTCGTCGGAATACGACAAATCGTTAACGCCCGAAACAGCAGCGGCGGAAGAAGAGCTCGAAGGGCTTTCGTTGCCGGCGTTCACCAACGAAACGAACGAGAGCACGGAAATGAGCACCGCTACAAGCAGTAGAATCGCTGAAACAATGAGGAATCTGAAATTAGCGCGCTCTTCTCGCATCGGGACGTCTTTCTTTGTGGGTTTTAGCTTCGTTTTGACGTACTTACACTTTAGCAGAACACGCAAATGGTCGCGTTACGTATAAGCGCCTAGAACGCGCAGGAAACGCGGCGCCTGCGTCAAAAGCGGGAATATGCCAACAAGGTTACATGGACCTGCAGCGAATGAAAGTTTCACTAAAATATAAGGGTATTCCTTGTATAGAAACGAGTTCGCCATGCCTATGTCCAGAGAAGAACGCAAATCAGAAGCCGCAAAGCACCTCTCCTTCGCAAGGGGGCTCTTCCCCAGCGAAACCGAAGCTTCGATCTCTTCGGTAAAGATCTACGAAGACGGCGAAGGCCGCGAGCTTGCGCTTCCGGAGCCTTCCGCCGAAGAGACAACCACCTCGGTTACCACGGCGTTTTCCGTATCGGCCCTATACCGAACCCACGGCAAAACGCTGCTGGTAGACCCTGCATCCTTCACCCGACCCGGCGGAAACTACGAAGAAGGCGGGTTCGGTCCCGAGCAGATAATCTGCGCAGAAAGCAACCTGTACCCCATCTTGGAGGGCATAGCCGATGTGTACCACCGCAAGAACCGCGGCTTCGCTCGGGGCCAGCTGTTCACCGACCGCTCCGCTTACCTTGCAGATGTAGTTTTCAGCCGCGAAGGGCAGATCCGCAACGCAGATGTGCTGGTGATTCCCGAGCCCAACCGCCAGCATGCCCTGGAAAACCATCGCTCAGAGCGCGAATGCGATACCTGCCTGGCAGCGCGAGTGGAAACCTTGCTGCGAATCGCAGCCGCGAACAGCGTTGACAACCTGGTGGTGGGCGCTTTCGGGTGCGGGCGCCAGGGATTCCCCGCTTCCCAGGTTATCGAGCTGTTCCAGAATTGGATCGAAGCGAATCCGGGCGCCATACCCAACATCGTCTTCGCGGTGCCGCGCTTCCAGTTCGAGGAATTCAACCAAGCCTTCGGAGCGCCTGAGCCTCCCGCGGAAACCAGCCCGGTAGAAACAGAAGAGCCCGAAGAGGAGAACACCTTCGACCCCAACGACCTGCCTGAAGGGGTAACGCTTCGCTAGCCACCCAAAACGCCCGCAGAGAACCAGGCTCTCTGCGGGCGTTTTACTATGCAGGGCAAGCCCATAGCCGTGGCTTGCAAGTGCGACTCAAGCCGCTTCCCCCTTAAGCGACGGAAAGAGCAAGCCAGAGCTACGCCGTGATGTCGGCAACGGCCACAGGAACGGCAGCTTGAAGCGACGCCAAGCCGGTCTCGATCTGGCACCCTATGCGCCCACCGGAAAAGATGATCTTATCGTAGAGCACGGCAGACTCATCGATCGTGGTGGTGAACAGCTTCTTCATCCCCAACGGGGAGCACCCACCGTGCACATAGCCAGTAAGCCCCAGAAGCTCTTTGGACTTGATCATATGGATCGACTTCTCGCCTACGGAATTCGCGGCCTTCTTCAGGTCGAGCTCCAAGGCAACGGGCACCATGAACACATAATGCTCCCCGCTTTTGCCTACGGTTACCAACGTCTTGAAAACACGGTCGGGGTCCTGCCCCAGAATGCGGGCCACCTCTACGCCCGAAACCGCCTGCGGGCAGTCGAACCAGTGGGCTTCATAGGGCTGCTTGGCGCGGTCGAGCTCGCGCATGGCATTGGTTTTCTTATCAGCCTGTTTGGCCACAACCGCTCCTTAGCTATCCCTGGGAAGCGGCGGCGCCCACGTTGCCAGCCAACGATTCAGCCGCCTGCCCCAGATTGCCCATTGGGTCTACAGCAGAAGGTTCCGCCTTGCCATCCTGGTTTTGACTAGCGCCAACATCGGCCGAAACGGTCATGTTATGGAAACGCTGCTGCAGCCATTCATCAGGGAAGGCCTGGTCAAGAAAGACATCGATTTGCGTACGCGGCGGAATGCCCTGGGTGCGCTCCCCTTCTCGGTGAAGAGCCAGCACCGTTACCACCGAGTTCACAACCATGAACACAGCAAGGACCAGGCTCAAAACCCTGAAGAAGCCGCCTTGGAACCTAAGCGTGAACTTCCGCTGAACAGCCTTGATTACCGGCAGCACCAAACGAACCCAAAACAGGCCCAATGTGCCCCACATAACCCCGAAGAAAAAATTGGTGCGCCCGTTGATGGAACCGAACGTGCCGGTGTAGTCCCAGGCGATAGCATGCCAGAAGGTTTCCATCATCCAACTTGCGCCGTACTCAAGGGCAGCGCCAACCACCATGGCAATAAGGAATATTACCAGGTCGTGTGTGTAGTAAAACCGGTTCAAGAACAAGGTGAGCGCAACCGCGCCAACTCCGTAGATAGGGCTGAACGGGCCCCAAACCAACCCCGCACGGCTCTCGTAGCCGCCGTACACCACCACATGGAAAATATCTTCCAGGGCCAGGCCCAAAACAGAGGCCACCATGAAGATCCAGAACAAGAGCGCCAAGCTCAGGTTCAAATAAGCAGGCGCCATCTGGGCACGGAACGAGTTGATGAGGTTCGAGTCGACAATGCGCTCAGCCAAGCCACGAGCCCCGGGCACCCGCATCAGAGCCTCGGCTTGCGTGGGCGCTTGCTCCAGGTTTTGGATATCTTCGGCTTTGCGTTTACTCATAGCATCGACTATACAAGGTGAACACGCTCACGTCACACGCCGATTGCTCCCCGCCAACCGACGACAACAAAAGCCCATGCGCAAGCCCACGGCCGACTGCTCTTGCGATAACATAACCACAACTGTATATGCGCCGATGCGAATCGGCTTGACGAAAGGATGGCGCCCATGCGTCTGCTCGAAGAGCGAATCCAAAAGGATGGCGTGGTAAAAAGCGCCGATGTGCTTAAAGTGGACTCTTTCCTGAACCACCAGATGGATATCTCCCTTTTCGAGAAGATGGCCGAAGAATGGAAGCGCTGCTTCGAGGGCAAACCCATCAACAAGATCCTCACCATCGAAGCATCCGGCATCGGCATTGCGGCCATTGTGGCGCGCGTGTTCGATGTGCCCGTCGTTTTCGCGAAGAAGGCCCAGAGCATCAATCTGGATGGAACGGTATACGCCACCCGCGTGCAATCGTTCACCCATGGCAAGGTGTTCGACGTCATCGTGTCGAAGAAGTTTGTCGGACCCGAAGACCACCTGCTGCTTATCGACGACTTCATGGCAAACGGCTGCGCGATGAACGGCCTGATCGAGGTTTGCGAAGACGCCGGCGCCACCATCGAGGGAATCGGCATTGCCGTTGAAAAGGGCTTCCAGGAAGGCGGCGCGAAACTTCGCAAGCGCGGCTACCACCTGGAATCTCTGGCAATAGTCGATGCCATGGACCCTGAAACGGGAGAGATCACGTTCCGATGAAGAAGCATTCAACCGCCGAAGACGCCGAGGTACAGAAAAACCTCCAGGAATTCGATGGCAAGATATCCATTGCCCGTGCCCTGCCCTACGGCATACAGCACGTGCTGGCGATGTTCGTTGCCAACCTTGCCCCTATCGCCATCATCGCGGCCGCAGCGGGCTTCGATTCCACAACCACTTCGATGCTGATACAGAATGCCATGCTCGTTGCGGGCATCGGCACCTTCGTCCAACTGTTCGCCGTTTGGCGGGTTGGCGCGAAGATGCCCATCGTTATGGGCGTGAGCTTCACCTTCGTCACCGTGCTGTGCGGCATTGCCGCAGCATACGGCTACAACGCCGCCATCGGCGCGGTAATCGTCGGCGGTTTGATGGAAGGCGTGCTGGGCCTGTTCGCCAAATACTGGCGCAGGTTCATCACCCCTATCGTTTCCGCAGTGGTAGTTACCTCCATCGGCTTTTCCCTGCTCTCGGTTGGAGCGGAAAGCTTCGGTGGCGGGTCGGGCGCCGCCGACTTCGGCAGCCCCGAGAATCTTATCCTTGGCTTCGTATCGCTGATTGCCTGCCTCGTTTTCCAAGGGCTGGCAAAGGGCAGCAAGAAGCAGCTCTCCGTTTTGTTCGGGCTGGGCGTTGGCTATGTGCTTGCGCTTCTGATGGGCAAAGTTGATTTCTCGGTGTTCCAGGGAATCGCCCCGTTTTCGCTTCCCCAGTTCATGCCCTTTACCCCGGAATTCCAGCCTGCCGCCATTATCGCGGTGGCCCTTCTGTACCTGGTGAGCGCCGCAGAAACCTTGGGAGACACAGCCGCTTTGGCGGCAATCGGCTTCCGCCGTGTTCCCACCGAACGCGAGTTCAGCGGCGCCGTTTCCGCTGATGGCCTAACCAGTTCCATTGCCGGTTGCTTCGGCTGCAGCCCCTTGACCACCTTCGCCCAGAACATCGGCCTTATCGCAATGACCAAGGTGGTCAACCGAAACGCCCTTGCCTGCGGTGCCGCCATCTTGGTGATCGCCGCCTTCGTGCCGGCCATCAGCGCCGTGTTCAGCTCGCTTCCCAATGCGGTTCTGGGCGGATGCACCATCATGATGTTCGGCAACATCGTGCTTTCTGGTTTCCAGATGATTGCCAGCGCCGGATTCAGCCAACGCAACATCACCATTGCCGCCATATCTTTGGCGCTGGGCATCGGCTTCACCCAAGTAAGCGATATATTCGTTGCCTTCCCCGAGCTGATCCAGAACATCTTCGTGGGCAACAGCGTGGCCCTGACCTTCCTTTCTGCCGTGATCCTTTCCTTCGCGCTGCCGAAAGACACGACGGTGAACGGCCCCTTGGTTGTTTCCAGCACCACCATCGAAGGCGACAAGAAGCAAGATGGGCAATCGAGCCCATCAGACGAACCATCGACCCAAGGAGAAAAGACCAATGGGTAGCGAAACGCAGAAGACCGTCGTAATCGGCGTAAGCGGCTGCATTGCCGCCTATAAAACCTGCGAGATTGTGCGCGGGCTGCAGAAGGCGGGGGTTCGCGCAAAGGTCGTGATGACCGAGCATGCCACCCATTTCGTCGATCCGCTCGCCTTCCGCTCACTCACGCACGAGCCAGTGGCGGTTGGCCTGTTCGATGACCCGTCAGACCCTATCCACCACATCTCGCTTGCACAAGAGGCCGATGTGCTCTTGCTAGCGCCTTGCACCGCCAACGTGATGGCAAAAGCGGCTCACGGCATAGCCGACGATCTTCTTACCACCACGGTGCTGGCCACCACAGCGCCGGTGCTTGTTGCTCCTGCGATGAATGTCCATATGTACGAAAACGCTGCCACCCAGGCAAACATGCAGACGCTAAAGGGTCGCGGCTTCCATTTCGTTGAAGCAGATTCTGGATACTTGGCCTGCGGCGATGTAGGCAAGGGCCGACTGGCCGACCCCGCAACCATCGTGGAGGCCTGCCTGGAATTGCTGAAAACTGCCGAATGCGTTCCCGCACAAGACTACGTAGGCAAGCGCGTAATGGTTACCGCAGGGCCCACCGTAGAGCCCATCGACCCGGTGCGCTACCTCACCAATCGCTCTTCCGGCAAATTCGGCTACGCATTGGCGGCAGCCGCAGCACAGCGCGGAGCACAGGTTACGCTCATCTCCGGCCCGGTAGCCCTACCCGCTCCCGCCGGCGTGCAGATGGAATATGTCGAAACCGCCCAAGACATGCTTGAAGCGGCCTCAGAGGCGTTCAAGGAGGCAGACGTAGCCCTGTTCGCGGCAGCGGTTGCCGACGTACGTCCAGCCTCCCCTGCCGGCAAGAAGCTGAAGAAGGGCATCAACGACGAAGAGCTCAGCGCAATACAGCTGGTAGAGAACCCTGACATCCTGAAAACGCTTGGCCAGCAGAAAAGCACTCAAACCGTTATCGGTTTTGCCGCAGAGACGAACGATGTTATCGACAACGCCAAGAAGAAGCTCGCCAAGAAGAATGCCGACATGATCGTGGCCAACGAAGTAGGCGCAAACAAGACCTTCGGCAAAGATGATGACGAGATCTGGCTGGTAACCGGCAACGGTGTTGACCATATCGAGCCCGCCCCCAAAACCCAGCTGGCCCACACCATCCTGACGAAAGCACTGACGCTCTAAAGCGGTGG
>CAVDWN010000018.1:0-13454 GCA_963612535.1 Sphaerochaetaceae bacterium | reverse complement strand
TAAATTGAAAGGCCCGTTCTGCCGTTTTCCTGGCACCAGGCCAGATTTTCCTGAGCTTCCTCCCGGGAAGAATAGCGATTCTTCGACGTGCAGGCTTTTCGCTTGCGCGCTTCGGCCTTCGCTTCGTTGGAAGCGGAATGCCTTTGCCGCTCGCGTGAAAAAGCATCATCGAACGAGCCGAAAGAGCCAAGGCTCGCAGAGAATTCCGCCTTCTGCTTAGCCCAAGCCGAGCGCTTCTTGCTGCCCATGATGCCTCCTTCAGTCCACATGGCAAGCTTACCAAAGAGATATCCCGATCGTCATGCCCCGTAAACGCAATCAGACTGAGAGATCCATCCCTCCCTCAAAAAAAGGAAGAGCCCCGAAGGGCCCTTCCCGGAAAGAAACGAAGCGAAAACGCTTAGCTTACTTGTTTGCCAAAGCGGCATGAGCTGCTGCAAGGCGTGCCAGGGGCACACGGTACGGAGAGCAGCTGACGTAATCAAGGCCGATGCCGTAGAAGGTCTTGATGGAATCCGGGTCGCCGCCATGCTCGCCGCAGACACCGCAAACGATGTCGGGGTTGCCCTGGTGGCCCAGCTCGACGCCCATCTTAACCAGCTTGGCAACGCCGGGGTCTACCGTGGCGAAGGGGTTGTAGGGCAAAATGCGCTCTGCCAGGTACTGGGAGATGAACTCTGCCTCTACGTCGTCGCGGGAGAAGCCGAACGTGGTCTGGGTAAGGTCGTTGGTGCCGAAGCTGAAGAAGTCTGCCTTGGTGGCAATCTCGTCGGCGGTAACGGCGGCACGCGGAAGCTCGATCATGGTACCGATCTTGATGTCCAGCTCCACGCCCTGCTCGCTGGCAACCTCGGCGATAACGCCTTCTGCCTGCTCGCGGAGCTTGGCCAGCTCGGGAACAACGGAAACCAGCGGGATCATGATCTCGGGCTGCGGGTTCAGGCCTTCCTTCTTAAGCTCGGCAGCGGCGGTTGCGATAGCGCGAACCTGCATCTCTGCCAAGATGGGGTACTTGATTGCCAGACGGCAACCACGCAGGCCCAGCATGGGGTTGGCCTCTGCGAAGGAGTCGATCTGCTCCATAAGTGCGCGCTTCTTCTCGATAACCGCAGCGTCGCCACCGGTAGCCTCCAGGCGTGCGATCTCTACGTCGAGGGCACGTGCAGATTCCAGGAACTCATGCAGCGGCGGGTCGAGCAGGCGAACGATAACCGGCAGGCCGTCCATAGCGCGGAACATGCCCAGGAAGTCGCCCGTCTGAGCCTTGAACAGGTCGGCGCAGGCCTTTTCGCGGATGGCCTCGTCTTCGTTCAGGATGAAGGTCTGGATGATCTGCTTGCGCTCGCCCAGGAACATATGCTCGGTACGGCAAAGGCCGATGCCCTGTGCGCCGAAATCGCGGGCAAGCTGAGCATCCTCGGGGTTGTCTGCGTTGGCGCGAACACCCATGGTGCGGAACTCGTCCGCCCATTCAAGGATGGTGTCAAGGTCGCCGGCCAGCTCGGGCTGAACCAGGTCGACCGCACCCAGAACAACGATACCGGTGGTACCGTCGAGCGAGATCATGTCGCCTTCCTTGATAACGATGTCAGTGCCGGAGATTGCGGCCTGCTTGGCCTCGGCGTCGATCTTCAGGGCATCTACGCCGCAGACACACGGTGCGCCCATGCCGCGGGCGATAACGGCCGCGTGGGAGGTCTTGCCACCATGGGAGGTAAGCACGCCTTCAGCAGCGATCATGCCAGCCAGGTCGTCGGGAGTGGTTTCCCAGCGAACCAGAACGGTCTTGCGGCCTTCCTTGGCAGCCTCTACCGCGTCTTCAGCAGAGAACACGGCTTCGCCCACAGCAGCGCCGGGGGAAGCGTTCAGGCCCTTGGCAACCACGTCGTAGTCTGCCTTGGCGTCGAACTGCGGGTGCAGCAGCTGGTCGAGCTGCTCGGGGTCTACGCGCTGAACAGCCTCTTCCTTGGTGATAAGGCCTTCCTGCTGCATCTCGATGGCGATGTGCAGTGCAGCGGCAGCGGTGCGCTTGCCCACGCGGGTCTGCAGCATCCACAGCTTGCCCTGCTCGATGGTGAACTCGATGTCGCACATGTCGCGGAAA
Source organism: Sphaerochaetaceae bacterium (assembly GCA_963612535.1). Lineage (GTDB taxonomy): Bacteria > Actinomycetota > Coriobacteriia > Coriobacteriales > Eggerthellaceae > Anaerotardibacter. The sequence continues at coordinate 11,350 of CAVDWN010000018.1, read as the reverse complement.
TGGTTTTCCAGGATGGTGAACACGCCTTCGAGCTCGCGGCCAGCCTCTTCAAGGCCGGGGGTGTTCTTCAGCTCGGCGATGGGGCTGGTGTTGCGGATACCGGCAACAACGTCTTCGCCCTGGGCGTTAACCAGGTAGTCGCCGTAGAATTCCTTTTCGCCGTTGGCGGGGTTGCGGGTGAATGCAACGCCGGTAGCGGAGGTGTTGCCCTTGTTGCCGAAGATCATGGACTGCACGTTTACGGCCGTGCCCAGATCGTCGGAGATCTTGTTCTGCTTGCGGTACAGGATTGCGCGGGGGTTGTTCCAGCTGCCGAACACTGCCTCGATTGCCAGCTGAAGCTGGGTGTTGGGGCTCTGTGGGAACTGGACCTGGCCGTCTACAACCAGGGAAGGATACTCTTCAGCGCTGACGTTCTCGGTGAAGATCTTCTTGAACTCGCCCACGAGCTCCTGCAGGTCTTCAGCGGTGAGGTCAGTATCGGATTCCACGCCGCGGCTGCGCTTCATGATGTTGATAGCGTTCTCGAACAGGTCGCCGTCGAGGCCCATAACCACATTGGAGAACATCTGGATGAAGCGACGGTAGGAGTCCCACGCGAAACGGGGGTTTTCCGTCTGCTTGATAAGGCCGTTGATAGACTGATCGTTCAAACCCAGGTTCAAAACGGTGTCCATCATGCCCGGCATGGACATGGGGGCGCCGGAGCGAACGGAAACCAGCAGCGGATCCTCAGCGTCGCCGATCTTCTTGCCGATGCGGTTCTCAAGGTCGAGTCGGTATTCCTGGATAGTGTCAAGAACTCCCTCAGGCCACGTGTTGTCAGAGTTTGCGTACTCCATGCACGTCTGGCAGGAAATCGTGAATCCCGGAGGCACCGGCAGGCCGATGTTGGCCATCTCGGCGAGGTTCGCACCCTTGCCGCCGAGGATGGGCTTCATGTTGGTGTTGCCCTCCGTAACGTTCTTGCCGTTTGCGTCTTTGCCGAATGCGTAGACGCGCTTAAGTTGGTCCGTCACCATCTTCTCCTTAGACTAAACGTTTCTCTCTCAATCCCGCGGGGCGAATACCTGCGGATGAGCGTTCTCATAATACCGTAAAATCTCTTGCGCCGTTTCTTCGATGGCCCTGTTATCAGTGCGAACGACGATGCAGCCGAGCTTCCTCATAAGGGCGCGCGCGCTTTCCAAATCCTGGTACACGCACTCCAAATCTGCATATGAAGCAGCCACATTGCTGGCATTTCCCAGGCGGCGCTTGCGGATGTCGGAGAGGATTTCGGGAGAGATGATCAAGCCGAACAAGCGCGTTGGATCAACTTCGTAAATCTCTTTAGGCGGCTCGCTTTGGGGGTCGAGCGGCACGTTGGCCACGCGGTAGCCCATCTGGGAAAGGTAGATGGAAAGCGGCGTCTTCGACGATCGGGACACACCGATAAGCACGATATCGGCCTCGGTGAGGTCTTGCGGGTTGCGGCCGTCGTCGTGGGAAATAGTGAACTCCATGGCCTCGATGCGGCGGAAGTAGTACTCGTTCACCGAATGCACGCGCCCCGGTTCGTTCAGCGGGCTCTTGCCGGTGGCGGCGGTAAGCGCATCCAAGGCGCTCCCCATAAGGTCCACGCCCAGTATCTGGCTGGAATGCTGGCTGATGTAAGCGCCCATGGCGTTTCGCATCTTTTTATCTACCAAGGTGTAGAACACCACGAAGGGCGTGAAGCCGCGGCTTACGTGGAAGCTGAAATGCGCATCCAGCTCCTCGATCATGCTCTCGGGGGAATCGACGCGCGGCAAGATCTCGATAGCCGGATCGTACACCTCGAAGCTGGCGGCAGCGGCGCGAACCAAGGTCTGTGCGGTGGTGCCCACCGAGTCGGAAACAACGTGAATAACGGGAAAGTCCTCGTGCGGCTTGCCCTGGGTCATCCAATTCTGCATAGAAACCTTCCTAGAAACGAAACGGCCCCTTTTCAGGGGCCGCGATGAAAACGATTACTTTGCCTTGGAGAGCAACGCGAAGTCGGCCACATTGCTGAACACGCCCACAAAGCGGTTCAACAGCCGCAGGCGGTTCTGGCGAAGCGCCATGTCTTCGTCCATGACCATCACCTCGGCGAAGAACGCGTCGATGGGCTTGCGCAGCGATGCGAGCTGGGTAAGCGCGCCGGCGTAGTCGTTGGCGGAAAGCGCCTGGGCAACCGATTCCTCGGCAGAGGAAACGGCATTCAGCAGATCAAGCTCCACCGGGAGCAGCTGACCCTCATCCACCTGGTTGCCCAGCTGGGCTTCACGCAGGTTGTTGGCACGGGCGTAGGCGGTGGCCAGGTCCTCGAAGGCTTCCGGCTGCTGGCTGCGTGCCGCTTCCAGGGCATGAACGCGGCTGATAAGCTCGACCGGCTCGCGCACGCCCGCCGCCAGAACGGCATCGATAGCATCGGGGCTGCTGCCGCCATCGCGCAGCATGACCTTGGTACGGGTTACGAAGAACTCGACGATCTGGGAAAGCGCTTCTTCCCTATCGAACGAGATTCCCTGGTCGGCATAGGACTCAAGGGCAGCTTCGATGGCAGGAAGCAGCTGAACGTCAACGTCTTCGCACTGCAGCATGGCAACGATGCCGATGGCGCTGCGGCGCAAGGCGAACGGGTCGGAAGAACCGGTGGGGCCCTGACCTACGGCAAACAGGCCGCACACGGTATCGAGCTTGTCGGCGATGGCAACGATCTTACCAACTGCGGTTTCCGGCACCTCGTCGCCGGCGAAGCGCGGGCGGTAATGCTGCTCGATGGCCTGGGCAACCTGGGCGGTTTCGCCGCTGGCAGCAGCATAGTAGCTGCCCATAACGCCCTGCACGCTGGTGAACTCGATAACCGCACCGGTTACCAGGTCGGCCTTGCACAGATGCGCAGCGCGCTCCACATCGGAAAGGTCCTGCCCGGAAATGCCCGCATCCTTGGCAAGGTGATCGGCCAGGCGCTCGATGCGCACGGTCTTGTCCAGCACGGTGCCCAGCTTTTCCTGGAACACCACTTCGCCCAAGCGGCCAACGTAGGCTTCCAGCGGCTGCTTGAGGTCTTCGTCGTAGAAGAACTTGGCGTCGTACAGGCGGGCGCGCACAACGCGCTCGTTGCCGTCGATGATGGTATCGGAACAGGCAGGATCGCCGTTGCCCACCACGATGAAGCGGTTGGTGAGCTTGCCGTCGTTGTCGTAGAGCGGGAAATAGCGCTGATGCATGAGCATGGCATCTACGATGATTTCCTCGGGAACCTGCAGGAATTCCTTGTCGAACGTGCCCACCAGAACCGTGGGGTACTCGGCCAGGTTGGTAACCTCCACCAAGGTCTTCGGCGGCAGCACGGCCTGGTAGCCAGTTTCCGCCTCGGCTTTTGCAACGCCTTCGCGGATCACTGCCTCGCGCTCTTCCTGCGAAGGAACAACGTAGGCCCTGCGAACTGCATCGACCAATTCATCGGCGCTGGCAACCTCGAACGGGCCAGGAGCCAGGAAGCGATGGCCGCGCGTGAGCCTTCCGGCAGTAAGCCCGGCAAAGTGGAAATCGACCACTTCGGTGCCGAACAGCGCCACGAACCAACGGATAGGACGGGTGAAATACTCGTTCTGCGAGCCCCAGCGCTGCGAGCGCGGCCAGGAAATGCCACGGACGATGGAATCGAGCACCGAGGGGATAAGCGTAACCACCTGCACGGAAGGGGTGCAGGTGCGTGCATACACATAGCCGTCTTCAACTACCAATTCGGATGCATCTACACCCTTGCCTCGGGCAAAGCCCTGGGCGGCCTTAGTGGGATTGCCGTCGGCGTCGAAAGCGATCTTGGTCGAGGGGCCCTTGAAAACCTCGTTCTTTTCCTCGGTAGCGGCGGGGATATCGGCTGCCACCACGATAAGGCGGCGCGGAGAGCTGAAGATGCTCACCTGGCCATGGGGAATGGCGGCGTTGTCCAGCAGTTCCGGGACAAGCTTTTCAAGCTGCTTGACGGCATTGGCAAGATCGAACGCGGGAATCTCCTCGGTGCCGATCTCGAAAGCGAGCGTACGCTGTTCCATCTGCTACTCCCCCTTCTTCTCGTCTGCGCCCTCGGGCACGATGCCAACCACATGCTCCAAATACGCAGCGCAGCAGGCCTTGGCGATGGTGCGCACGCGCAGGATGTAGCCCATGCGCTCGGTGGCGCTGATGACGCCGCGCGCATCAAGCAGATTGAAGGCATGGGAGCACTTCAGCACGTAATCGTAGGCCGGCAGCGGCAGGCCCTTTTCCAGGGTGCGCTGGCATTCTGCTTCGTAACGGTCGAACTCGCCGAACAGCAGGTCGGTATCGGCCACCTCGAAGTTGTAGGCGGAGAACTCGCGCTCGTTTTCCAGGAACACGTCGCCGTAGGTGAACACCGTGCCGTCTGCGCCGCGAGCCCACACCAGGTCGTAGACGGAATCTACGCCCTGGATGTACATTGCCAAGCGCTCAAGGCCATAGGTGATTTCCGAAGGAACAGGACGGCACTCGAAGCCGCCTACCTGCTGGAAGTAGGTGAACTGGGTAACCTCCATGCCGTTGAGCCAAACTTCCCAGCCAAGGCCCCAGGCGCCAAGCGTCGGGCTTTCCCAGTCGTCTTCCACGAAACGGATGTCGTGCTTTTCCACTTCGATGCCGATGGCGCGCAGCGATTCCAGGTAGAGCTCCTGCACGTTGTCGGGCGAAGGCTTCATAAGAACCTGGAACTGGTAGTAATGCTGCAGGCGGTTGGGGTTTTCGCCGTAGCGGCCATCTGCGGGGCGACGGCAGGGCTGCACGTAGGCGGCCTTCCAGGCATCAGGGCCCAGGCTGCGAAGCGTGGTTGCCGTATGGAACGTGCCTGCACCCACCTCGTTGTCGTAGGGCTGCATGATAACGCAGCCCAGGTTTGCCCAGTAGCGCTGCAAGCGCAGGATCATGTCCTGGAACGTCAGGACCTGGGAGGCATCGGAGGCTGCCATGCCTTCCTCGTGGTTAGTCATCTATGCTCCTTAATCGTTATACGATCTATAGGTTAGTTAAGGGTGCCGATACGGTTCAGCGGCCAATACTCGAAGACGGCCTTGCCGAAGATAGAGCTGGTGGGGATGCTGCCGAAATAGCGAGAATCGGAAGAGTTCTCGCGGTTATCGCCCATAACCCACACGCACCCGGAAGGCACGGTGTAGGGGTACGAGATATCAGCGCTGCCTGCGGTTTTGGAAAGCGGATAGGAATCGCCCTGGGTATAGGGCTCTGTCTGCTTTACGCCATCGATGTAGACGGAGCCGTTAACCAGGTTCACGGTTTGCCCTTCGGTGGCAATCACGCGTTTCACCAGCACGCGCGAAGGCACCTGCGGGTCGGAGAACACCACGATATCGCCTGCCTTAGGCGAGGTGAAGTGATAGCTCACCTTTTCGGCGAACAGCCTGTCGCCGGTCATGATGGTGGTTTCCATGGAAGCCGAGGGAACCTCGAACGGTTCGCACACATAGGTGCGGATGCCCCATGCCGCCGCCAGCACTATGGCGATGCAGATAAGGAAGTTAAGGAAACGGCGAATTAGGCTGGGAGATTTGGTGCCCGCGTGATATCCGTAATCCAAGAGTTTCCCTTCCCTTTCAAGGGGTTGCCGCAGAGTTAGGTCGAATAGTCCCACTATAAAGCAAATGGCGGTTACCCGCCACAGATGCATTCAGCCGTTTGTCACTGCTCCAAGCCGAGGAAAGCGCGCTCCTTTTCGGTGAGGTTCGCCCCCTCAAGCAAGTCGGGGCGCCACTTCCGGGTACGCAGAAGGCTCTGCTCCCTGCGCCATTGGGTGATCTTGGCATGGTGGCCGGAAAGCAGCACGTCGGGAACTTCCATCCCGCGATAGCTGGCAGGGCGGGTGTACTGCGGGTATTCGAGCAGGCCGTCGTAGAAGCTTTCGTCTACCGCACTGCCCTCGTCGCCCAGCACGCCGTCGATGCGGCGAACCACGGCATCGATTACCACCATGGAAGCCAGCTCACCGCTGGTAAGAACGTAGTCGCCCAAGGAAATAACCTTGTCGGCCAGAGTGTAGGCGCGCTCATCGATACCCTCGTAATGGCCGCAGATGAAGAACAGGTGGTCTTCCTTGGCAAGCTCCAGCGTCATAGCGTCGTTGAACTGCTCGCCGGTTGGCGAAAGGAAGATTACGTAGGGCTTCTTGGGAGCCGCCGCAAACAGCTGGTCGGTGGCTTCGAAGATGGGCTCGCACTTCATAACCAAACCCTGGCCGCCGCCATACGGCTCGTCGTCGGTGGTACGGTGCCTATCGTGCGTCCAATCGCGCAGATCATGCGCCGTGAAATCGAGAAAGCCCTTTTCCTGGGCAATGCGCATCATCGACTCGTTCATGATGGAGTCGTAGCACTGGGGGAAAACCGACAAGGTCTCTATCTTCAAAGGATGCGCTCCTAAAGGTCAAGCAAACCAGCAGGCAGGCTCATGGTAAGGGTGCTGTTCTCTTCATCGACCCGAACGATGAACTCCTCTACCAGAGGGATGAACGCAGAAGTGTCTTGCCCGGGGCACTCCCCTTGCGGGCGAACCTCCAGCAAAGGATGGGCCGGGTTTTCCAGAACGTCGACGACAGCGCCAACCAACCCGGCCGCCTCATCGACCACGTTGAAGCCCACAAGCCCCGAGCCCTGCTGCTTGTCGAAGCCTTCAGGCAGCGAGGCATAAGGAACCAGGCAGAAATGCCCTTCCAGCTTTTCGGCTTGGGTGCGATCGACGATGGAATCGAAGTACACCATGTGGCGACCTTGGCCCATTTCAACCACTTGCTCTACCACAGCAGAGCGCGGCATGCGCAGCACCGGGGGCACAAAGGTAACCTCCATGCCCGGCTGCAGCAAAAAAGGAAGACCTTCCGCCTGCTTGACGGAAAGCCCTCCTTCATTGTTCTTAGCCTTCAAAAGGCTAGCGATATTGACCCAAGGATCCATGGACGGCAAAAGCCTTATTAGTCGACCAGCTCGACTTCAACGTCGAAGCCGTGGCGAGAGCCGGCAGCACGACAAAGCGTGCGAATGGCCTTGATCACGCGACCCTGGCGCCCGATAACCTTGCCGGCATCGGCTTCGTCCACACGGATCTCGATAAGAACCGCACCGTCTTCGGTATCGGTTGCCTCGATGCTCACCGCATCGGGGCTATCGACCAAAGGCATTACCAGCGACTCTACGAGCCCTGAGATATCTTCGCGCGAATCCGCCATGAGTTAGGCGTTCTTGCGCTCTGCCTCGATGAGGCGTGCAACCGTATCGGTGGGCTTTGCGCCGTTGGCAACCCACTCGTCGACCTTGGCGAGGTCGATCTTCACAGCTGCAGGGGTGGTGCAGGGGTTGTAGGAACCGATCTGCTCGATATAGCGACCATCGCGACGAGCGCGGGAGTCTGCTACGACAATGCGGTAATAAGGTGCCTTTTTAGCGCCGTGACGGGCGAGACGAATCTTGACTGCCATCGAGTTGTTCTCCTTCTAAACATTTGAGCGACCCGATGGTAGATGCCGTGCGGGTCGCAAAACAGCGGTTATAGATATTACCTCTTGAATACGGAATCATCAAGACCGCTCATCATGTCCTGCATCTTCTTCACATCGGAAAGGCGCATGCCGCCCATGCCGGGGATTCCCATGCGCTGCTTGGACTTCTTGCCCTTCTTCCCCTTCTTGCCCTTGCCTTTGCCCTTGCGGTTCTGCTGGGCCTCTTGGGCGTTCATGATGGAGCGCATCATCTTCTTGGTTTCCGTGAACTGCTTCAGCAGCTGGTTCACCTGGAACACCTTCACGCCGGCGCCTGCGGCAACGCGCGCCTTGCGCGAGCCGTTCAGGATTTCCGGATGCTCGCGCTCGGCCTTGGTCATGGAGCCGATGATGACGGCCATCTCGTCGAGCGCATGCTCGTTTACCTGGCCTTCGCGCATGGCCTTGTCGCCACCGGGAAGCGCGCTGATGAGCTTCTGCACGCCGCCCATCTTGCTTACCTGCTGCTTCATCATAAGGAAGTCGTTCAAGGTAAGGTTGCCGCGCGCCATGCGCTCGGCTTCCTCCTGCTCGACCTCTTCGGCGCGCAGCTTCGATGCCGACTCGATGATGCTTACCACGTCGCCCATGCCCAGGATGCGCTTGGCCATGCGGTCGGGGTGGAAGCGCTCCAGCGAATCGGGCTTTTCGCCGGAAGAGATGAACATGATGGGCTTGCCGGTAACCTGCTTGATGGAAAGGGCGCCGCCGCCACGGGCATCGCCGTCCATCTTCGACATGATCACGCCGTCGAAGTCGACGCGGTCGGAGAAGGCCTTTGCCACGTTCACGGCGTCCTGGCCGGTCATGGCGTCTACCACCATGTAGATCTGGTCGGGTTCCACCGCGGCCTTGATGGCCTCGGCTTCGGCCATCATATCCTCATCGACATGCAGGCGGCCTGCGGTGTCGACGATGACCACATCTCGCAGCGAATCGATGGCGTCGCGCACGCCTTCCTTGGCGATTGCCACCGGGTCTTTCCCCTCGCCGCGGTACACGCGCACGCCGATCTCGTTGCCGAGCGTTTCCAACTGGTCGGCAGCAGCGGGGCGGTACACGTCGCATGCGCACAGAAGCGGGTTGTGGTTCTGCTGCTTCAGCAGGTAGGCGAGCTTTGCGGCAGCCGTGGTTTTACCGGAGCCCTGAAGGCCCACCAACATGATGACGTTGGGGATGCGGCTGGAAAGCTGCAGGGGCGCGCTTTCCTTGCCCAGCAGCTCGGTAAGCTCGTCGAGCACGATCTTGATGACGTTCTGGCCGGGCGTGAGGGACTCCAGCACCTCGGCGGTAAGGCAGCGCTCCTTCGTGCTCTTCACGAAGGACTTCACTACCTTGAAGTTGACGTCGGCTTCAAGCAGCGCCATGCGGATCTCGCGCATGGCCACATCGATGTCTTCCTCGGTAAGGCGGCCCTTGCCGCGCAGGCCCGAGAAGATGCCTTGAAGCTTTTCGGAAAGGTTATCGAACATCGGCCATATCCCCAATCAGCGCACGCGCGAAATCGTGCGCATCGAAGTCTTGCAAGTCGTCTATCCCCTCGCCCACGCCGATCTTGTAGATAGGCAGTTCCAGCTCATGCGAAACGGCGAGTGCGATGCCGCCCTTGGCGGTGCCGTCGAGCTTGGTGACGATAACGCCGTCCAGCTCGAGGGCCTTGTTGAACTCGCGCGCCTGCTGCAACCCGTTCTGGCCGGTGGTGGCATCGATAACCAGCACCGTGTACACGGGGATGTTGGCGCGCTTGCGAACCACGTTCACCACCTTCTGCAGCTCGCGCATAAGGTCGTCGGAGGTGTGCAGGCGGCCCGCCGTGTCTACGATAACCAGGTCGGAACCGTTCTTTTCGGCAACCTCGACGGCTTCGAAGCACACGCTGGCCGGATCGCTGCCGCGCTCGCGCGAGACGATCTGCACACCGCTGCGCTGCGCCCACACCTGCAGCTGCTCGATGGCGGCGGCGCGGAACGTGTCGGCGCCGCAAAGCAGCACGTTGCGGCCCTTTTCCTTGTAGGCGGCAGCGAGCTTGCCAGCCGTTGTGGTTTTGCCGGAGCCGTTGATGCCCACGAACATCACCAGGGATGGGCTTTCCTCGAAGATGTCGGCATCGGCTTCCGTGAAGGTTGCCGCCATCTGGTCGGTGAGCATGTCGAACACCGCATAGGCATCGGGCAGTGCCTTGCGCTTTGCCTGGTCGCGCAGCTCTTCGATGATGGAATCGGCGGCAGAGGCGCCGATGTCGGCCAGGATAAGGGTTTCTTCCAGCTCTTCCCAGAATTCCTCATCTACATCTGGGCCACGATCGAGCAGGACGTTCATCTGCTCCTTGAACTTGTCGCGGGAGCGATGAAGGCCTTCGTTGATCTTGTCGAAGAATCCCATTTAACCCTCCTTGCGGGTAGCTTTTTCGAGTTTCTGGCTCAGCACCTTGGTGATGCCGTCTGCCTGCATCGATACACCATACAATATGTCGGCCGATTCCATGGTGCGGCGCTGGTGCGTGATCATGATGAACTGCGTATCGTTGCGCACCACGTTGATGTAGCCGATAAGGCGGCGCAGGTTCGTGTCGTCGAGCGCGGCTTCCACCTCGTCCAAGATGTAGAAGGGCGTCTGGCGGATGCGGTACACCGCGAAGAGCAGCGCCATGGCGGTCATCGACTTCTCGCCGCCGGAAAGCAGCGACATCTTCTTCACGCGCTTGCCCACCGGCTGGGCGTTCACATCGACGCCGGTGTTCTCCAAGTCTTCTGGGTCTACCAGGGAAAGGTGAGCCTGACCACCCGGGAACAAGGTAGAGAATATCTCGGAGAAATTGGCGTTCACCTGCTCGAACGTGGCGATGAAGTCGTCGCGCATGCGCTCGTCGATCACCTCGACGATCCGCGCTAGGGACTTGCGGGCCTGGCGCATGTCCTCAAGCTGGGAGCTTAGATAGTTGTAGCGGGTGCTTACCTGCTCGAATTCCTCGGCTGCATCGGGGCTTACCGCGCCCATGTTCTTGATACGCCGCTCAAGCGAAGCGGCTTGCTCTTCAGCTTGCGGGCGGTTGGCAAGGGGCTCTAGGGCAAGAGCGGTTTCGAGCGGGGTTGCGCAGTCCTGAGTGATGGCGTTGATGCTGGATTCCACCTGGACCTCCAGGCGGCCCTTCTCGATGCGCACATCGGCGATGCGGGAGGAATGGGCCTCGAACCGGTCGCGCACCTCGCGCGATGCCTTCGTGGCCTGGGCAATCTGATCGTGCAGGGAACGGGAGAACTCCTGCTCGTTGGCCGATTCGCGCTCAAGCCGCGAAGAGATGAGCGATGCGGCATCGGAGAGCGACCTTAAGGTGGAAAGCAAATCGGAAGCACGGTTCGCCGCACCGCGGGCGATGGCGATACGGCGCGTCGAAGAGGCATCTTCCCTGTTCGATGAGGCTATTTCCTGTTGGCGGGTTGCCACCATGCGCTCTGCGTAGGCCTTGCGCTCCGACAGGCGGGCGGCTTCAAGGCGGGCATCGGAAACCTTTTCCGAAAGCGAGACGATGTCGCGCTTCAATGGCGATATCCTTTGCTCGATATCAGCGATGCTCTCTTTGTTCAGCTCGAGCTGGGCCTGGACCTGCGCCAAGTCGCTTTCAAGCTGATCGGAATCGGGCTGGGCCTTTTCGAAGAACGCGCGGTTTTCTTCCTGCTCTTTCAGCAGGCGCTCGTTTTCCTGCTCCAAGTCGCGGACTGCCGCTTCGGCCGAAGACGCATCGCGGCGCGCGGATTCGCTGCGGCCCTTCGCGCTTGCGAG
>CAVDWN010000017.1:0-13511 GCA_963612535.1 Sphaerochaetaceae bacterium | reverse complement strand
CAGGTGTCCACTTGGGACCATGGGAAGTCAAAAAGTGTCTACGAAGCTTGACTAGCACAGCTCTCCTTGTTTGCGAAGCCTAGCTGGTTCAACTAGTACGCCTCTTGCCTACGGCCTCTTGTCTGCAAATTGATATTACAGGAACGTAATTCATGCGACGAATTGACAGATCACCACATAAATTCGGTTTGCAGATTGACAGAATAGACAGTAGAATCTTTCACCAGATTGACAAACCCCAGTTCAGCAGTTGAACACTAAGGAATACTATGCTTAAGCGCAAAGCCCTGAATGAGCTAGAGGAATGGTATCGCACCCGGACGAAACAGGCTCTTCTTGTTACTGGTGCCAGACAGGTGGGAAAAACCTTTCTAATTCGCTATTTCGCCTCTTTGCATTGGGAAAACGTTGTTGAGCTTAACTTCTTCGAAAACACGGAGGCGCGCCGAGCAATTGAATCGGCATCGAACTCGGCCGAGCTTTTCATGCGCCTAACCGCATTCGCCAAAGCGCCTCTGGTACCCGGAAAAACCGTCTTCTTCCTTGATGAGATTCAAGAGTGCAAAGAGGTTGTAACGGCCATAAAGTTCCTTATGGAGCGCAAAGACTACGACTATATCCTTTCAGGTTCTATGCTGGGCGTGGAGCTTAAAGGGATTGCCTCGGCTCCCGTAGGGTATCTGAGCACGGTAAAGATGTACCCCTTGGATTTCGAGGAATTCTGTTGGGCTAATAACTTGTTGCCCAACGTGTTCAATGCGGCAAAGGAAGCGTTTGAAAACAAAAAACCCGTCGATGACTTCATTCATCTTCGACTCATGGAGCTATTTCACCGTTACCTGATATGCGGTGGCATGCCAGATGCTGTCTGCTCCTTCAGCGAATCCGACGATGTCACGAAAGCCAGAACCGCTCAGGAGGCAATTGTCTCTCAATACCGTTGGGACATCAGCAAATACGCAGGCAACAGAGCACGTGTGGTTAGAAGAATATTCGACTTGATGCCAAGCGAAATAAGTCAGCAAGACAAGCGATTCGTCGTGCGTGACGTAGAGGGCGATTCCCACTTCAACCGCTATGACAATGACTTTATGTGGCTCACGGAAGCAAATGTGGCATTGGCCACTTACAGCGTTACTGAACCTAGATACCCGCTGGCCGCCAACCTAGAGGCCCCGAAATTTAAACTGTTTAGCTCTGATGTGGGGCTTTTGACCTACCAATGCGGACTAGATGTTGTAAGAGGCATCCTTTCCGACCGACCGGACATCAACTATGGCGCAATCTACGAGAATGCTGTTGCACAAGAGCTTACCGCGCATGGAAAGGCCCTGTACTACTTCAAAAATCGTACAGTAGGAGAACTGGACTTCGTAGTTCAAACAAGCGGTGGAAGGGTTTGCCCTATCGAGGTTAAATCAGGCAAAGGTTATAAGCGCCATGTGGCTCTAAACAATGCCATCACAACGCCAAACTATGGAATCGAAGAGGCTTTGGTACTGTACGAAGGCAATATTCACAAAGAAGGGAAAATCGTCTACTGCCCCATCTACATGGCAGCATTCCTGTAAACCAGTCATGCAATCCGAACTTTTCTATGCCGTACCTGAGCAGGTGCACCTTGCTACTCGTCCTTAAATAGGATTGCTGCTTTCACAATTCGCCCCAAGCGCAGCGCTCCCCGGCCGTATGGCCGGAGAGCGCTTTTGGGTCTTGGTGATGCCTGGCGCGAAGCCTATGCGGCCAGGGCGGTCCGCAGCTCCTGGATGCTGGCAAAGTCCGTTTCGGTATTGCCGTTCTCGCGGTCGATCTTGATTACCTTACCGGTCCACTTCGGCTCGCTGGACTCGCCCTCCATGGAATCGGAGTCGTTTTCCTTGTATTCGTTGGTCTGAACCACGAAACGGTAATCGAACGTCTTCTTGCTGGGCAAATCGGCCTTGTCGAAGTTGTACTCCAGCTGCTGAAGGATGCCTTCCATCGCTTCGACGGAGGAAGCTTCTTTCAGCGCAACGATGCCCTTCTCGCTGTTATACAGCGCTGTAGGGGAAACGTAGATGGTGCGGATCTGGCGCTGGCGCTTACGTTCCAGGTAGCTGATGAGCGCAACCAAGGCCGCGATGCCAACCCACCACACGATGGCAAGAACCAGGTCCAACGGGTTGTCGATGCGGTTGAAGCCCAGATAGAACCACAGCCACAGCAGGAAGGCCGCAGCCACGGCAGAAATGGCCAGAACGATGATGTTGTTCTTCTTCATTGTTAGGCCTCCGTTCCGGCGGGCTTAGTGGTGGCAACGGGGTCTTTGCCGTCGTCGCCGCCATCGCCCATTACGTCGTTCATGTCCTTCTTAAGCTGATGGGTATGGTTACCGCGGCGGAATGCCACGAACAGGCCATACAGCGCAGTGAGCACCATGCAGATGATCATGTAGAAGTGCACCCAGCAGCTATGGACTTCGGTACCCAAGGGGTTTTCCTCGTCGTAGATCTGCTCTTCGGGGGCAGCCGTTGCCTCTTCCCCGGTTACCGCGGTGAAGGTGTCGGCAAGCGCGCGAGCCACGTTGTTGGCTACCGGATTGTTGCCCGAAGGATAAACCGGTGCGTTGTCCGGTACAGGCACAACTGCCGCCGTCACCGTAAGTGTACCCAGGGTTTCCGCAATCTCGTAGTTGGTCAAGTCGGCCGTACCGCCTGCCAGCGCATAGGTGTTGGCAGAGGAGCCAACCTCGGTCTGGCTGCCAGTGGTGCGGGCAATCAAGGTTTCGCCATTTACCAAGCCGGTAATCGCCATATCGGAGCTGGTGAGCGCAGAGCCGTTGTAGACCTGGTTAGCGCTGCTGGTAACGATGCTCAACGGAGCAGGGGTTACCCTCAGCGTGTACTCGGCAGTTGCCTCCTTGTAGTTCGGGTTGGTGGCACGAACCTTAACGGCTACCTCGGCAACGCCCTTGACGGTAGGAACAACCTCGCTCCAGGTATCGCCGCCGTCGGTAGAGTACTCGACGGTGGTGCCTTCCTCGACCGTAGCCACAGCCGCAACGCCGTGCTCCAGGCCATCGTAGACGCCGGCGTAATCGGTGCCGGACACGGCCAGCTCGCCGGATGCGGTAACCGTCAGGGTGCCAACAGACTCGCTTACAAGCTCGTAGTTGGACTGCTTGGCGTTACCGTTCCACTTTACTTCATAGGTGTTCTCGGACTCGCCCACGTTGGTCTGGGAGCCGGTTACTGCGAAGCCAGCGTCCTCGCCTTCAACGATTCCCTCGATCTTGCCGGGGGCCGTGAGCTCTGCGCCGTCGTAGACCTTGCTGGCGGCTTCGGTGGTTACGCTATAGCCCTTCGGCGTGATCTGGTACGTGCGCTCAACGGTGCCGGAGTAGTTGCCCTTACCGGTGATGGTTACCGTTACGGTGCCGGCGTTTACCGTGTCCTCGCTGAACGTGACCTCGTAGTCGACGCCCTCAACAAGCGGGTTGCCGTCCTTGTCGGTTACCGTGGGCTTCTGCTCCTGGGTTTTTCCGTTGTACACAACGTCGGGAACCAGACCAACATCTACGCCCTTATAGGAGGGATCCGGGTTCTCGGGATCGGTGCCCGGGTCGATCGACTGGGGCGTGATGGTGAAGGTGGCAGGAACGTAGGACACAACGTAGTTGCCCTGGGTAGCGCTGCCCGAGGGAACGATTGCATCGGTGTAGGTGCCCACGGCCTCATCGGTGCCCTTGCGGGCCACGGAGTACGTGATGAGGTCGGCCGATTCGCCGTGCACCAGCCCGCTCACCTCTGCGGTGAACGAAGGATCGGTATCGCCGTAGACCTTCGTTGCGCTGTTCGCCGTTACAGTGGCGCTAACGGGATTGATCTTGTAGGTCTTGGTCACCGTGCCGGAGTAATTGCCCTTACCGGTGATGACCACCGTGATCTCGCCGACGTTGATGAAGTCGTCCGTCACCGTGTCGCCGCGCTTGTATACAACCTCGTAGTCGGTGCCCTCAACGAGAGCGCTGCCATCCTTGTGGGTAACCTCGGGAACCCACTTGTGCTCTTCGCCGTCGTAGGTCTTGTCTTCGGGGCTGTTGATCTCAACGTCCCTATAGGCCGGGTCGGGGCGATCGGGGTCGGTGCCCGGGTCGATGGACTGGGCGGTAACCGTCAGGGTACCAACAGTCTCGCCCACAAGCTCGTAGTTGGACTGCTTGGCGTTACCGTTCCACTTCACTTCGTAGGTGTTCTTGGATTCACCCACCTCGGTCTGGCTGCCCGTGATATGGAAGCCAGCGTCTTCACCTTCCACGATGCCGACGATGCTGCCAGTGGCCGTAAGCGGAGCGCCATCGTAGACCTTAGTGTCGGTGTCGGTGGTTACGGTATAGCCCTTCGGGGTCACCTTCAGGGTGTACTCGGCAGTGGCCTCCTCGTAGTTCGGGTTAGTGGCGCGAACCTTAACGGTTACGTCTGCAACGTCCTGAACCTGAGGCACCGTAGCAGACCAGGTGTCGCCACCATCGATGGAGTACTCCACGGTGGTGCCCTCGGTCACGCTAGGCGTAGCGGCGGCGCCGTGGCTCTTGCCATCGTAGGGCATCTTGTAATTCTGGCCGATAACCGTAAGCTCGCCAGATTTGGTGATCTGGAAGTTTGCGGCCACATAGCTGACCTTGTAGTTGCCCTGCACCTCTTCGCCAGAGGGAACGATGACGCCAGTGTAGGTGCCCACCGCCTCATCGGTGCCCTTGCGAGCCACGGAGTACGTGATGAGCTCGGCAGACTCGCCGGGCACCAGGCCGAACACGTTCGCCTTGAACTCAGGGTCGGACTCGCCGTATACCTTTGTTGCGTTTTCAGCGGTTACGGTAGCAGCAGCACGCGTAACCTCAAGGGTTCCCAGCTTCTCTTCCGCGAGCTTGTAGTTGGACTGCTTGGCGTTGCCGTTCCACTTGATCTCATACGTATTGGTGGAAGTTCCGGCGTTAGTCTGCGAACCGGTAACTGCGAAGCCGGCGTCCTCACCGGAAACGATGCCATCGATCCTGCCGGGAGCCTTGAGCTCGCTGCCGTTGTAGATGCGCGAATCGCTATCGGTGACCACCGTATAGCCCTTGGGCGTGATCTGATATGTACGCTCAACGGTACCGGTGTAGTTGCCCTTGCCGGTAATGGTTACGGTAATGGTTCCGGTCACGTCAGTGAAGTTATCGGTGCTGTAGGAAACCTCGTAGTCGACACCCTCGGTGAGCGGGTTGCCGTTGGCGTCGGTAACCGTAGGAGCCCACTTATGGGCAGCGCCGTCATAGACCACGTCTTCGGGGCTGCTCACCTGAACGCCCTTGTAAGCAGGGTCCGGGTTCTCGGGGTCGGTGCCCGGGTCGATGGACTGGGCGGTAACCGTCAAGGTTCCAAGCTCAGGCTCGGCAATGTCGTAATTGCGCTCGTAGCCTTCCTTGAGCTGATAGGTAATGGTGTTGTCGGAACTGCCGACCTCGGTCTGGGAGCCCGTGCAGCCAAGCACCGGGTACCCGTCAGAGCCTATAACCAGCTCATCGAACAGGAAGCCGCCGTCCTGCATAGGCAGGATCTCGTAGCCATCCCAGTCGTTCACGGTGGTAAGCGGCGTTCCGTCGTAAACCTTGGTTGCGCTCTTGGTCTTCAGCTGAACCGGACGCTTCGTGATGGTGATGGTCTCGGTTCCGTACTTGTAACCGTCGAAGTTCCTAGCCCACACTCGGATCTCAACCGTAACCGGCGAATCGTATGCGTTGAGCCAGGTAATCTCGGCCGGGTCGTCGCGCCATTCGGTATCAGGACCACCCTGGATGTGGTACTGGATATGGAACTCGGCCTGCAGCGGGTTGCCGTCGTTGTCAACGGCGGAAGCGGTTGCGGTTCCTGCGGCGTGCGCGTAGCCATCGTAGACGTGGGTTACATCTTCGCCGTGGATGGTTATGTTCTTCTCGGCAGAGAGCATCGTGATACGCAGCGTGCCCTCGGTCTTGCTGATGTTGTAGTTGCTTGCCTTGAAGGCAGCACCCTCGGTGTAGGTGATGACGTTGTTGTTGTCGATGTGGTTGGCCTCGTCGTCGTAGTTGGTAACGGCACCGGTGGCCTTAACGTCAGACACCTCGCCGCTTACGAAGCCGGTGTTGCCGGACTGCTCCCACCCGGATACGATCGGGCGCTCAAGAGCGGTGCCGTCGTAGGGCTTAGTGGCAGATTCGGAAACCAGGTTCACCGTACGCGGCGTGATCTGGTAAGAAACCTGTACCTCGCCGGAGTAGTTGCCAATGCCCGTTACGGTAACGGTAACCTTACCTGCGTTGGTCACATCCTCGCTGTAAGTAAGCGTGTAATCCTTGCCCTCAACAAGCACATTCCCGGCAGCATCCTTGACTATTGGCTTCTGGTGCTGCTCGGTTCCGTTGTACACAACGTCTTCAGGGGCTTCCACGGTGACGTTCTTGTAGGATTCGGTGTCCTTCGGGTCGATGCTCTGCGGCGTGATCTTCACCCAGCCGTCCTGGCGAACCGCGAAGGTGATGCCCGTGAACTGCGTAGCCGTATTGGTGAAGTCGGAAGACTTCATCTCCATATAGGAAGTACCCACTTCCGTGCGGCTTACATTCATCTTGCCACTGTACGTAAAGGGATCAGCGCCTTGCGATTCGGCGTATTTAGCGTAGTCGGAATCGCTGGGGTCGTAGCCTTCCACAACCCAGCCCTGCTGATCCGCTGCAGCGGCAGATGCAGCGTTGTAGTGAGCCTGACCGTCGTAGACATAGGTGGCGTTAAGGCCAGCCACGGTTACGGTTGCTGCCTGGTCGTTATCGGTTACAGCAAGGGTGCCTTCGGTCTCCTGCACTACCCAGTAGTTTTCCGCCTTAGTGTTTTCGGCATTGAAGCTGTACGTAAAGGCGTTGGGGGAAGAGCCAACGTTGGTTTGGCTGCCAGTGATATCGAAGGTTGCGCCTTCATTGCCCACGAAGCCATCGCCCGCAATCGTGATATCGGACTGCTCGTTGCGGGTAAGCGCAAAGCCGTCGAACTTCTTGGAAGCAGAAGCAGACGTGAAGTACAGCGTGCGCTGGGTAATCTGCAGATACTCGCTATTTTCAGCGTACTGACCTTCGGTGTTGTAGTCGGCCCTGGCGCGCAGCATGATGATCTTGCTGTCGCTGTAGTCGGTCGCCGTGATCTGGGAAGGGCTGTCTACCCAGGTCTTACCGCCGTCGGCGCTGTACTGAACATGCAGCTCGTTACCGAACTTATCAGTAGCAGTAGCGGTTCCGGCAGCAACTGCATTGCCGTCGTACTTATGCTGGACATCCGCAGTGGACCAGGTGATGCTGTTCTCGTCGATGTCTACAGGGGTAATTGTAAGCTTGCCGTCCACCACAACGAACTCGACATTGGTGAAGTTCGCACTGGTGTTGGTGAAGTCACCAGGCAGAAGACCCATGTCGTAGGAGCCAACAGCGGTGCCCTTGGCTACCTTATGGCCCGCATCACCCACGAAGGAGAAGCAGCTTTCGGTATACAAGGTGTTGCTGGAAGCAGAGGTATAGCCCTCCACTGTTTGTTCTTGGTTGTTAAACGGTTTGGAGGCGCTGTTCTCGGTAATGGTGACGGTTACCTTGTCGGAAACAGGGTTAACCTTCAGGCTACCTTCGCTCTTGCTTATGTTGTAGTTGGCTTCCTTCACGCCGGCATTCAGCGTATAGCCGAAGGCATTGGCGGTCGAGCCGGCATTGGTCTGGCTGCCCGTGAAGCCGTAGGTAGCACCCTCCCCTTCGGCCCAGCCGGTCTCGGTTGCAAGGGCAGTAGTGCCATTGGTAAGGGCATTACCGTCGTAGGTTTTCTCCAGGTCGGCAGACTTCAGCGTAACGGTTGCCTTATCGATGACAAGGCTGCCATTCTGGGTAGAAACAGAGAACTGGTCGGTTACAACATTGCCGTTGGCATCCGCGACGACTGCGGTGCCGGTGATGTTATTGGTGTAGGTGCCGGCATCGGTCTTCTTCGGGTCTTCAGTGGAAAGCCCGGACACAGTGTACTTCTGGCCGTTTTCGATAAACTCGTACGTCTCGACGCCGGTTGCCTCGTGCTCCTTGCCATCGTAGGTGGCTTTTCCGGAGTTGGCTTTAACCGTGATCTCGTATTTGGATTCGCGGTTAGTTACGAGCAACGTACCGTTGGTGGCCGAAATGTTGTAGTTGCTGGCCTTAGTGCTGCTATTAAGCGTGTAACTGAAGGCGTTGGCACTCGAGCCCACCAAAGTCTGGCTGCCCGTGAAGCTGTAGGTTGCGCCTTCCCCTACAGCCCAGCCGGTCTCGGTTGCAAGGGCACTATCCCCATTTACAAGGGCGGTGCCGTCGTAAGGCTTCTGAAGATCAGCGGACTTCAACGTGACGGTTGCCTTGTCGATAACGTAAGAGCCATCGGTCACAACGAACTTAACGTTAGAGAAGTTCTTGTTGGTATTGGCAAACTGCTCGGCAGCAAGACCCATGTTGTAGGTGTCGGCATCGGTGCCCTGGGCAACAGCAGTGCCACTGAAGCTCACATAGTCTTTGTTATAGAGCTCGCTGCCGCTAATCGAAATTTCGAAGCCCTCAACACTGTGAGCAACACCGTCATACATAGTCGACCCGGTATTACCCGTGATGGTTACGGTTACCTCGGAGGCAATCGGAGCAATTTGCAGAGTGCCCTGAACCGGGGTGATCTCGTAGTTGTCGGCCTTGGTGTTTTCGTTGAGCATGTAGCTGAATGCATTCTTCACGCTGCCGGAATCGGTGATAGTGCCCGTTACGTCATAGGCGGCACCCTCGCCAGAAGCAAAGCCGTCGCCGGAAACAGCAACGTTGTTGTTGGTAAGCGGCGTACCGTCATAAACCTTGTAGCCGTCGCCGGAAGTCATGGTGACGTTGCGCTTGGCGATAGCAAGCGTGCCGTCCACAATAACGAACTCAACGTTGGTGAAGTTCGTGCTGGTATTCGTGAAGTCTTCGGGCTTGAGCTGCATCTCGTAGGTGCCTGCATCGGTGCCGCTCACGGAAGCGTTACCGTTGAAGGAGAAGTCGCTCGTGGTGTACAACTTGTTGCTGCTCAGGACGTCGTAGCCCGTAGCGGTCTTCTGGGTTCCGTCGTAGGTGTAAGAGCCGCCGTGCTCGGTAATGGTGACGGTAACCTTTTCGGCAGACGCGTTAACCGTGAGGTCGCCTTCGACCTTTACCAGGTTGTAGTTTTCATCCTTGGCGGTTTTGCCATCGAAGGTTACTGCAAAGGTATTCTTGGATGTTCCTTGGTTGGTCTGCGAGCCGGTGCACTCGTAGGTAACGCCCGCGTCTTCACCTTCGACGAAGCCACCAGCAGTAACCTTCACCTCATTATTCGTGAGCGGCGTACCGTCATAGGTCTTGGAGCCGCTGCCCGAAGCAACGGTTACGTCCTTGGGGTCGATGGTGAGCAGTCCCGCCTTAGTAGAAACAGAGAACTGCGCGCTGACATCGTTGCCATTAGCGTCAACAACGGTCCAGCTACCATCTTCGTTGGTGCTGGTGATTACTTGAGTGTACGTACCAGCATCTTTACCGGTTACATCCGACTTATAGTTCTTCACCGTGAACTCTACGCCGTCAATGGTGAACTTGTCGGCAGCTACGCCAGACAAGGTCCGATCCTGACCGTTGTAGGTTACGGTTTCGTTCTTGCCCTCAAGAACAATAGAGTACTGGGACTCACGGTTGGTTACGGTGAGCGTACCAGGCTTGGTTGTGATGGTGTAGTTGTCCAGGTTCGTGCCGGACTCAGCCTTCCAGCTGTTGTCCTTCACCGTGCTTTGAGAAGAGCCAACAACGGTCTGCGAGCCCTCGATAGTTGCAGACTCAATACCCTGGCCATCGACGAAGCCCTCGGTGCTGAATTCGTTCGTGGTTAGCTCTTTGCCGTCATATTCCTTGGTGGCATTGCCGGCGGTGATGGTTGCAGCCTTCTTATTGATAACGAGCTTGCCGTCAACCTTGTTGATCTTGAACTGATCGGTTACGTCGCTGCCGTTGGCATCGACAACCTTAGCAGTGCCGGTTACCTTGGCTGCGTACTCACCGGCATCGGTGCCATTCACAGATGCCGAAAGACCCGTAACGGTAAATTCGACTCCCTTGTCGTTGGTGTAGGTAGTGCCCGTCACGCCAGCGACGCTTTGCTGAACGCCGTTATAGGTAACGGAATCGGATTTGGCGGTAACCGTTACTTCGTACTTTTCGTCCTTGGCACGATCCTTGACAGTCAGCGTGCCCTCGTTCTTGGGGATGGTGTAATTGTCGGGGTTAGTGCCGGCCTTAAGCGTGTAGCTGAAAGCGTTCGGGCTCGAGCCGACGAGGGTCTGGCTACCCGTGAAGTTATAGGTTGCGCCATCGGTCCCAACGAAGCCGTCACCGCCAACGGTCACATTATTATTGGTTAGAGCGATGCCGTCGTAGGCTTTCTGGTCACTATCGGAAGTAAGCTCAACCGTGCGCTTTTCGATGGTCAGCTTGCCGTCTTCAACCTCAAACTTAACATTGGTGTAGTTCTTAGCTGCGGTTTCGCTGAGGGCGAAGCTTCCGGCAGTCAGGCCCATGCTGTATGTATCGGCGTTGGTGCCAGTTGCCACAGCCTCCATACCGGAGGCGAGGGCAACGTCGCCAGCAGAAATGCCCACGGGAAGCGTGGAGCTATCTACGTCGTAGCCGGAAACGCTCTGCTCGGTACCGTTGTACTTTTCGCCGCCGGTCTTGCCAGCCACCTTGATAACAACCTCATCGGTAACAGGGCTGATGTGAAGGTTGCCAGGCTCAGCCTTGGTAACGATGTACTTGCCGTCGGTGCTTACTTTATTAATAGTGTCGTCGGCGAAGTTATGCGCGTAGTCGCCGGCGTTGGTGCCACGGCCGCCCGTGGTAGTTACATTGTCGAAGGTGGCATCAACGTTCTTACTGAACCCGGTAACGCTCTGCTCCGAACCGTTGTAGGTCTTGTTGTCCGAGTTTGCCGTAAGGGTAGCGTTCTTGTAGTAGTAGAACTTGATAACGTTTTCGCCAGCAGCGGGGGAAAGCTTGCCTATGGTTTTGCCATCGGCAGATACAGCAGTGCAGCCCTCGATGCTCTTCGGGCTAACGGTAACCGACTGGCCCACCTTGCCGGTGCCGGTATCGGAATCGGCTACCTTTTCATCGGTGCCGTTCCAGTAGTACTCAACGGTGTACTGAACATCGTTGGCGGTGTAGTAGAAGTTGATCTCGGTATCGGTACCAGCCGTTGCCGTCTTGGATTCCGTGGAAACAGGGCTGTAGCCTTCGACGATGATGGGGCTTCGGGTTATGGTGCGGCCCTTGATCAGGCCGGTAAGGGTTACAGAAGGCGCAACGGATGTGGTGGTGCCCTCCAGGTAGTAGTTCACCTGGATAGTCTGATCCATCGGCACATACTTGGCATAGTAGTTGACGTTGTCGGTGACCGTATCCGGGAAGCTTACCGACTGGGTGCAGGCCTGGTCGGTGTACCAGCCCATGAACTTATAGACAACACCCTGGTAGGTCTTGGTGTCGGCAGGGGTCTGAGCCGGCGCGGCAACCGATGCCTTGCCATCCTCGAGCTTGTAGGTTGCAGCGTCGTACTGGGCAAAGCCAGTAGAGCCAGCGTCCTGCAAGTAGAAGATGGCATTTACGGCCTTCTTGCACTTAACCTCTACCTTGCAGTCCAGGTGGTAACCGCAGCTGTTGTTCGAGATCTTGTACGGGGTAAGGGTGATGGACTCTACATCATCTTCGGTGATGGTAGTGCCCTGTTCTTTTTCAAGCGTGGACTTCCAGGCGTTGAATACAGCGGTCCAGTACTGCCCGTAGGTTGCATGGTCCTTCTGAAGCTCCCAGCTGGAGCCCGTGCTTCCGTCGGGCCAGGACACAACTCGGTTGGCTACGTTGTCGTAGCTGTTCACGCCCGAGAAGGTTGCGCCCTCAAGGTTCAGCTTGATTCCGAGCGAATGCGAGCCGCCGCTGGGGAACCAAGAGGCCTGGGAGTTGGTGTCAGGATTAGCCGTTGGGCTGTTCTGGAAGAAAACCCATGCGTTTGTTGCCGCCGTCTTGGAAGCGGTTACCGTGATCTCGTGGGTAGCGGTAAGCAGCACGCCTTCGGCCGTAACCGTGGTAGCGGTGATGGTAACAGTGCCTTCCTTAACGCCCACTACCTTGCCGCTGGCGTCGATGGTGGCAATGCTGGGGTCGCTTGAAGTCCAGGTTACATCGGTGTCGACGTTGGTGGTAAGCGTGGTGTCCTTGAACTGCTCAACCTCGTGGTCGCCATAGATAACGAGCTCCTTGACCACGGGCTTCTTCAGCACATGAATGGTGTAGGTTTCGGTGTTGGTGCGGCCACCACTCTTATAGGTATGGGTAACTGTAGTCGAGCCGACCTTCACGCCGGTAACGGTAGCCGAATTGCCCGAGCCAGCATCCAGTGTCGCAACGCTATCGTCGGAGTTGCTCCAACTATGATCCCTGTTGCCCGAGCCCGTAAGGTCGATGGATTCACCAACATAGACGTACTTGACGTAGGCGGAATCCTCGCCCTTTTCATCGGGGATCACGATGGTGATGTCGCCGGAGTTCTTGTAGACCCAACCGTCACCGGCCTTCACCACAACGGTATACACACCGTCCTTAGAAAACTCCGAGTCGCTGTGATAGTACTGGCTGGCATTCTCGATCTTCACGCCATCGCGGTAGTACTCGAACGTCACAAACCCGCCGTTGAGCGCAGCAGTCGTATCGATTTGCCCACCCGTGGCAGAGTCGATGAGAACCGGCGTCCAGAAGTGGTCGGTGCCAGGGACGTAGCTCGGCGGATCCTGGACGTAGAACGTGCGCTTGTTCACCTTGATGGTGATGGATGCGGAATTCTCCGTCCCGGTATGCCAAACGCCATCAGCATCAACGTACTCGCAGTACACATGGATTTCGGTGCTTTCACCATTGAAGGCCCAAGTAGATGGGAAGGAAGCCGTAACGGTTTTCTTGTCATCGGACATGGACATGTTGAGTTGGCTGTCGGTGGTCCAAGTGCTTACCGATGCATCGCCATTGAACGTTAGGGTGAACTCGTCGCCCATCGTTACTTCGGTGGGGCCGGAAACGGAGTACTCGCTATCCGCCTGAGCGGAAGACTCATCGCCCTGAGCGCCATCGTCCAGGGAAGCAATGCTGACCGCAGTGTTGTCTTGAGCGGAAGAAGCAGGAACCTGCTCGGTTTCGAGCTGGAGGGAGGCACCGGCGGCAACGCTGGCGGAGGGCACCGTGAAAATGCCGCTATCGTCGGGGTTGATCTCGGTTTTCGCGCCATTGCCAACGGCAAGGTAAACTGCAGTGAGCTCGTAGCCTTCATTGGCGGTTGCGGTGAACTTGAAGTCTTTGCTGGTGGGCACCGTTACCTTGGTTGCGGGAAGGCTGATGTCCTGCTTGTTGTAGGTGATGTAGG
>CAVDWN010000016.1:0-13840 GCA_963612535.1 Sphaerochaetaceae bacterium | reverse complement strand
TGCACGCCAACCACGCGCACAAGCTCGATGTCGGCCGTGTTGGAGGGCCCGCTGATGAACGTTACGTTCGATGGCAGCTCTTCGCCTTGGGCCACCCGTTCTTCCCAAGCATCCATAAGCTGGGTCATGTAGGGGAACAGGGTGCTCTTCTTCAGCAGGGCAATGTGGCCGATGGGAAGAAGGCACACCGCGCGCCCCGACTTCTCGGTGCAGCGCTGCATGATGGTTGCCGTTTCGGCAATGCCGGCGCTGGCGTACGTTATGCCGATGTCAGCGCTCTCGGCACGCCCCATGCTCTTCTCGCGGCTGGTGGGGTTCCAGCGAACGGCCTCGTACGAGCTCTCGTTCAGCAGCTCGGGGATGCCGTAACCGTCTATCTCGGGAACGTCGGAGTACACGATATGGCCGCCCTGGCCAATCTCGCGCACCAGGTCAAGCACCACCTGGGCCACCTCGTCGCTGTTCGCCTCGCGCACGATCGTGCCCATCTTGTTGGCCTCGACGGTGAACCACTCGGCAAGCTCTTCGGTGGAGTAGTCGCGGTAGTCGCCGGGAAGGGGCGCCTTTGTTGCGGCACAGGGCTCTACCCAGTCTGCGACGGTGCTGTGCCCAAGCGCCTCGGTAACGGGCTTCAGGAATTCATCTAGGCTCACGGTGCTCATCGGTTGCCCTCCTTGTTCGCGGCGTTGCAGCAGGCCTCGGAAATCTTCGCGGCGGTTTCAGCCTTGTGCTTCTTTGCCACCTGCTTGTCGTGCTCGGCAAACCACTCGCGGAACTTCTTGTTGGTCATGGTGTCCAGGTTGCGCGAGGAAAGCCAGCCGTTCAGCACAGGGATCCAGGTGTCGCTGCGGTCGAGCTGGTTGGTCTGTCCGGTGATCATCTTCATGGCCGGTGCGGCTGCCGCGGTAAGCACGCCGTATGCCCTGCGGCTCGAGAAGGTTGCCGCCGCCGTAGTGAAGATGGCCTTCTCAACCGGGGAAACGTAACCGCCCGAAACCACGTTGCGCCTATGCTGCGAGATGAGCATGGGAAGCGGAATCTTCACCGGGCACACGGTTGCGCACTCGCCGCACAGCGAGCAGGCGTAAGGCAGCTTCGCCGTTTTCTCGTAGCCCACCAGAAGCGGGGTGAGCACCACGCCCATGGGGCCGGGGTAGATGGACCCGTAGCCGTGGCCGGTGATGTGGCGGTACACCGGGCAGGAGTTCATGCAGGCGCCGCAGCGGATGCAGCGCAGCATGGGGCGGAACTTGCTTTCCAGGATCTTGGTGCGCCCGTTGTTCACCATCACGATATGGACGTTCTTCGGGCCGTCGGCCTCGCCTTCGCGTCGGCAACCGGTGTTGATGGAGAAAGACCCCGATATCTTGGCGCCCACCGCGCTGCGCACCAGCAGCTTCATCATCACGTCGAGCGAGCGCAGGTCGGGAACGATGCGCTCCATGCCCATAACCACGATCTGCGTCTCGGGGATGCTCGAGGCCATGCGTGCGTTGCCCTCGTTGGAAACCAGGGTGCAGGAACCGGTTTCGGCCACGCCGAAGTTGCAGCCGGTCACGCCGATGGGCGCGTTCATGAACTCGGGGCGCAGCGTCTTGCGCAGGAAGCGCGTGATCTCCTCGGGGTCGTTGGTGCCCTCGTAGCCCTTCTGCTCGCGGTACAGGTTTCGGATGGAGGTGCGGTCGAAGTGCAGGGCCGGCACCACGATATGCGAAGGTGCGTTGCCGGCGGTTTGGATGATGTGCTCGGCGCAGTCCGTCTCGACGGGTTTGATGCCGTGCTCTTCCAGGAAGGGGTTCAGGCCGATTTCCTCGGTCATCATGCTCTTCGATTTCACGCAGGTTTTCGCGCCCGCCTCCTCGAAGATGTCCAGGATGCACTCAAGCGCATCCTCGTCGGTGGGGGCGAAGTGCACCTTGGCGCCGTTCTTCTCGGCGTTGGTGGCGAACTCGCGTATGTAGTAGTCGAGGTTCGCCAGAACGTGGTCGCGGATGTCGGCGGCGTGCTGGCGGAAATCCTCCCAGTTGTCCACTTCGGCTACCAGCGCATCGCGCTTGCCGGTGATCACATCCTGCGCCGTTTCGATGGCATGATGCTTGAAGGTGTCGGAAAGCGCTCGATGGATGCGGTCCTCCAAGGGGGCGTCGTCGTAGATGATGGCCATCGCCTATGCCTCCAATCGGGAATCGAGGATCTGCGCTATGTGCAGAATCTTCATGTTGCTGGAAACCACGCCCTGCTCTATAAGGCGATCGAGCGCGCCCTTGATGTTCATCAGGCAGGCCTGGTCGGCGCCGCACAGGTAGTCGGCGTCGGTGGCCAGGGCGAAGGCCACCTTTTCCTGCACCATATGGCCGGAAACCTCGGGCTCCTTCACGCTGAACGTGCCGCCGAAGCCGCAGCAGCGCCCCGCTTCGGGCATCTCTATATAACTAAGGCCCTCGACGTTCTGCAACAGCTTGAGCGGCTGTTCTTCCACTCCCAGCATGCGCGTAAGGTGGCAGCTTTTGTGGTAGGTAACCGTTCCGTCAAGATGGGCTCCCACGTCGGTAACGCCCAGAACGTCAACGATGAACTGGGTGAATTCGTAGATCCGGGGGGCAAGTTCGGCAATCTTCTTGCTGTAGATGGGGTCGTCGGCGAAGAAATGGGGGTATTCCGCCTTGATTGCCCAAGCGCAGGATCCCGTTAGGGATACGATGGTGTCGTATCCGCTGTAGGCGTCAACGACCTTCCTCATCATGGGCTTGGCTTCTTCGATGTAGCCGGAATTGGAAAAGGGCTGGCCGCAGCATACCTGGTCGTCGGGCAACATCACTTCGCACCCAAGGCGTTCAAGCACGTTAACGGCAGCGATTCCCACCTCGGGGTAGAACATGTCAACCATGCACCCAGGGAAGAACGCTACTTTCATGGGGGTCCTTTCTCTATACCTGTTTATTAGGTTCGGGTTTTGCCCAAGGTTCTTCAAGGCTGTGTTCGCAGGCGATGGGCATGGGGCTGTGAACGGTTGGGGATGCGGGCCAATCGGTTGCGATATGGCGGCAGTGCGCGGAATACGATCGGGCGCCATAAAAGGCTTGACATGCCATTGTTGCTTTGGGAAACTATCAAGGCTGTGTTTTCACAGTGAACGGAAATCTGTTCCGCTGCCCTAGACAGCAGGCACCGAAAGGTTTAATCGCATCAAGCGGCCCGCCGAGGTGGTTGATAAGTATCGCGCTTTTTCGACCCCTGCGTCTTAGGACGGTAGGGGTCGTTCTTTTTTCCAAGCACGACTCCACCCCTTGGGGCGGAACCCGAGTTTGGGAAAAAGGAGGTGTATCAATGCCAAGTTCGAAGAATCAAGCTACGCTCGCTGCCATCAAGGAAGACCTCGAGGGCGCAGGTGCGGTTTGGGTTGTGGACGCTTGCGGTCTTACCGTAAAGGAAGTCCAGGCTCTTCGCCGCAGCGTTCGTGAGTCCGGCGCATGCATGAAGGTGTACAAGAACACCCTTATGAACATCGCCCTTTCCGAGGCTGAGCTGCCTACGCTCGACGACATCCTGCATGGCCCCAGCGCATTCGTGTTCGCGGGCGATGATGTTGCCGCAGCTGCAAAGGCAGTAAAGGAATTCGCCAAGTCCAACGAAACCCTCACCATCAAGGGTGGTCTTATGGACGGTGCCGCTGTTACCGCGCAGGAAGTGGAGGCTATCGCTTCCCTGCCTTCTCGCGAAGAGCTCTACGCTCAGATCGCCGGCGCTATCTCTGGCGTTGCCCGTGGTCTCGCTGTTGCCCTCAACGGCGTGCCCAGCGGTTTGGCTCAGGCTACCAAGGCTGTTGCCGACCAGAAGGAAGCTGCGTAAGGCTTCCAAGTGCGGCCTAGCCGCATAGAATTGTTTGAAAATTCGGCCAAGGAAAAGGTCCTTGGCCCTATGAAAGGAAACTAACATGGCTGTTTCTCGCGAAGAGATCATTGAGGCTCTTAAGGAAATGTCCCTGCTCGAGGCTTCTGAGCTCGTAAAGGACATCGAGGAGACCTTCGGCGTATCCGCTGCTGCTCCCGTTGCTGTTGCTGCTGCACCTGCTGCTGGTGCTGAGGGCGGCGCTGCCGAGAAGTCCGAGTTCGACGTTGTGCTCGAGGGCTTCGGCGACAACAAGATCGCTGTTATCAAGGCTGTCCGTGAGATCACCGGTCTTGGCCTGAAGGAAGCTAAGGAAGTTGTCGAGGGCGCTCCTGCTCCTGTACAGGAAGGCGTTGCCAAGGACAAGGCTGAGGAGATCAAGGCTAAGCTCGAGGAAGCTGGCGCTGCTGTTACCCTCAAGTAACTCATTTTCTCCGAGTTATCTTCAAAACGCCCGGCCACTGGTCGGGCGTTTTTTGTTGCCTGTTACTGGAGCCGACGTACGCCAAGCTGCTTCTGCATACCTTATGGATATGCCTGTTCGGCCAGCTATATGGGAAGCGGGGCCCCGCTATAGATTCGAGGCCTAGCCCCGTATGTCGATCTTGGTCTAATGGGGCCCTTGGCCATTCGGTCGCTGTACGGGGGGAGGGCTCCAAGGTTCCCGAATGGAAACGTTTGGGATATCGCCTTCAGCGCTGGGGGTTTGTTTCCTATAGTGGAGTAATCGGCCGCCCTCCGGGCTGCGCTCGTCAATGAAGGTTGGAATCTGGG
The DNA here is from genome assembly GCA_963612535.1 of Sphaerochaetaceae bacterium. Taxonomy (GTDB): domain Bacteria; phylum Actinomycetota; class Coriobacteriia; order Coriobacteriales; family Eggerthellaceae; genus Anaerotardibacter. Next base: position 9,178 of record CAVDWN010000016.1, on the reverse strand, counting down.
GAATGCCCTGGTTGGAAGAAAGGTACGGCCTAATGGAAAAAGGCTATTTTGCTGCTGCGTGGGGCGATGTCACCAAATCGCCCGGCTGGATATCCAAGCTGCTGCGTTTGGGGCTGTTGCTCTTGGTGCCCATATTCGGCCAAGTGGTGGCCTATGGCTACCTGTACGGCTGGGCGCGCGACATTGCCTGGAACGTCCATCGCCCCCTGCCTGGCAAGATCTTCGGCAATGAAGACGGCAACCTGTACAAGCGAGGCTTCTTCATCTTCCTGGTGGCGCTGGTGTTCTCGTTGGTGCCCGGGGCGTTCAACTGCCTTTCGCACTTGGTTTCCGGCACTGCGCTTGTTGGGGGCTCGCTCAATCTAACCATGAACGGTTCTTACTATTCTTATGCCCCCCTCATGGGCGGTGTGTTCTTCAGCATGGTTCTTGGGCTGTTCTCGTTTGTGCTTGCTCTGGCGGTTGCCTTTTTTGCCTGGGTAGGTTCCATGCGCACCGCCCTGTATGGCACGCTTTCTGCCGGCTTCCAGCTCAACAAGATCTGGGCGATGCTTCGCTACGACTTCCCCGGTCTTTTGCGCATCTTCGCCATGGCCCTCATCGTTGGCCTGGTGATAGGGTTCTTCCTTATGGTGGCCCTGTTCATGTTCGTGCTCGTGGGCGTGGTTATGGTGTCCGCCGCTTCCTTGGGCGGTTCCGGGGCGTTTTCGGTAGCCTTGTTCGGTGTGGGCGTTTTCTCCCTGTTCGGCATCGCGTTCTTGCTGCTTTCGCTCTTCTGCATCGCACTGTGCGATGCCCTCGTTATCAGGGCTCTGGGCTATTGGACCCGACAGTTCGAGGTAAGCCGCTGGGGCGGTCAGGAAGACCCCATGCCCTTCGAGCAGCGCGCCGCTGCCCAGCAGCACTCCCAGCAACCTGCTGCCTATCAGCAGAATGCCCAGCAACGGGCAACCGCTCAACAGCAGGCACCTGCCCAGCAGCCGGGCGCACAGCAGGATGCCTGGCAGCAGCCCGCCGCTCAGCAGCCTACCGACCAGCAGCCCGCCACCCAACCTGGATCCGTTGCCGGCCAAGGACAGAAGCCTGAAGGGGAAAGCGCTTTCTCGGGCGAAGGCGGGGCTGCGGCTGATGCCGATGCACCCTTCGACTCAAGGCCTGAGGGCTCGCAGGTGGCCCATGCTGCAACATTCAACCCTGCCAATGGTACCCCGGTGCAAACCGCGCCTTACCCTGTTTCAGGCCAAGATGTTCACACGGCTCCGCACAATTCGAACGAAGCCCCCTTCGTCCATGAGGCGGGCTCTTCGAATCAGATGAATAAAGAGGCATCTTCTTCCGCAGATTCCGCCGAGTCGGTCGACGGTTCTTCTGGAGCGCCTATCGATTCCGCCGAGAAGGGCCAGCCTTCCGACGGTCGGGCCAACGAAGATGCCGAAGGCAGCCCCTCTGCTGGGAATGCCGTCAAGTGACCTAGGGAAACTCTGAGATGAATAGCCTTCCAGCTCAGAGCACTCGTGGCGGCACGCAGCAAGGCCAAGCTTCGCCTACCCAGCTGGTGGGCGCCCTCGGCTTTCGCATCCCGCCGCGCACTTCCCAAACGCGCTCGAAGCAAGACGAGCTTGATCGGTGTTTCCTTAAGCGTTTCCGTGCTTTTCGGCGGCGATTTGCAGAAGCGTGTCGTTGAGCATCCTGTACACCTCGCGTGTTTGGCCATCCAAGCAGGCGAGGTGTTTCTTTATGGTTGCGAAGTCACCGCGTTCGGCGGGGCCGGTCAAGGCGGCAGCCGCTCCGTCGCAGGCTAGGTGCTCCGCGTTGCCCAGGAACAGGGGGGCTAGCGCCTTTTCGGCCGCTTCTGCCCCAAAGCCGCACTTGCAAAGCTCGTTGCAGGCAAGACGATACAGGGCAATTACCTGGTTCGATGCCAACACGGCTGCTGCGTGGTAGCGCGCCTTCTCTTCGGTTTCGATAACTTGGTAGGGGTTGCCAAGCTCGGCCAGCATCCCGGCAATCTCATCGATGCGGTTCTGTGACCCCTCTATTGCGAAAAACGCATGGGAAAGCTCGCTGGCCGGCACGCATTTCGACGATAAGGCGAACAACGGGTGAACCGAATAGGCGCTTGCCCCTAGCTCTTCTGCCCCCTGCAGCGCGGTAGAGGGCATTGCGCCGCTGCAGTGGCATATGATTTTCCCTGCCAGCGTGCCGCCGCTGCCTTCGACGCGTTCCTTCAGGGATTCCCAAGCCGGCTCTATCTGGCCATCGGGGGTGGTGATGAACAGTACTTCGCAGCGCGATGCCAGCTCGGCGGCATCGGCGAACGCGCTCGACGCGGTAAGGGCTGCTGCCTCTTCTGCCGATTCGTGCGATTTGCTTGCATATCCCACCAGCTCGTTGTTCTGCGAGAAGTACTTGCCCAGCGAGCACCCTGCTTTTCCGGCGCCGATGAACCCAATCCTCATCAGTCGGCCTCTACCGCGGTAAGCTCGCCCGTTTGGGAGTCGATGATGAACCCTCGTACCTCAATGCCCTCCGGCATAAGGGGATGGTGGGCTATCGTCCGCACGGTTTCGCGCACGCTTTCCTCGCCGTCCCCAAAGCCTGCCAGCCACGATTCGAAATCGATGCCGCAGTAATGCATCATCTCGATATGGTCTTGGGAGATTCCTGCCTTGAGCATATGCCCGATCATGTCCTGCGCGTTCATATGCTGGGCCCCGCAGTTCGTGTGGCCAACCACCATGATGGTCTCAACGTGCAGCTCGAACACAGCAACCAGCAAGCTCCGGATCACGCTGCCGAAGGGGTGCGATATCACGCCGCCGGCGTTCTTGATGATCTTCGCATCGCCGTTTTTCAGGCCCAGCGCGGCAGGCAGAAGTTCGGTCAGGCGGGTGTCCATGCAGCTTACGATGGCAAGTTTCTTGTCGGGGTACTTGTCGGTCTCGAATTTGCGGAAGCCCTCTTCCGCAACAAACTTCCGGTTGTGTTCCAAGATCGAATCGATGGTGCTCATTTCAGTCCTTTCTTGCTGCGCCGCTTCTTTGCCAAATGGCGAACCGCCATAAGGGGATGGTGAAACATCATGCGCGGCCCGCTGTATGCCATGATTTCCCTGATCCGCTGGCGCATGGCCGGTTTGTAGCATTGGATGGTGCAGGTGTCGCATGTGCCCTTGTGCTCATGCGGGCACCTTTTCGTCCGTTCGAGCGCGTACTCTACAACCTGGAAGCACTCATGGCAGAGCTGTTGGTCGTTGCTGTTGTCCGCAATATGGCGGTGGCCATGGCAGTAGATACGTGCCATGGCCACCAGGGTGCGCTCGTCTTTTCTCAGATCGCGTTCACGTTGCTCGTCTGTGTCGATGCCGTTTCGCACGCGGGTCCTTTTAGCCGTAGATTCTCTTGAGCTCAGCGTAGGCCTGGTCGGCTTCGGCCATCACATCTTCGACGATCTTCGATACGGGCTTGACCTCGTGGATCACCGGCGAGATCATGCCGGCCGAGAAAGCGCCGTTCTCGTAATCCCCGTTATGGGCACGCGCGATGGAGCCGGTGCAGTAGTCGTTGAGCTCTTCTTCGGATGCGCCTGCGTAGTAACGCTCCCAGAATCCGTCGGTGAAGGGGTTCTTGATGCAGCGCACTTGCTTCTTTCCGGGGATGCCGGAAAGCACGGTTGCGTTGTCCTTCGACTCGACGATCAGCTTCTTGTATATATCGGAAACGCCGCATTCGTCAGAAGCCAGGAAGATGGTTCCCATCTGAATGCCAACGCAGCCAAGAGCCAGTGCCGCAAGCAGGCCTTTACCGTTTGCGAATCCGCCGGCTGCGATAACCGGGATGTTCACTTCTTCCACAACCTGGGCAACAAGGGGAAGCGTGGTCATGGAGCCGATGTGGCCGCCGCCCTCGATGCCTTCGCAGATAACGGCTGCGGCGCCCAGTTTCTCCATCTTCTTGGCGGCGCGGGCATGGGGGATGAGCACAATAGCCTTGATGCCTGCCTGTGCCAGCTTGGGAACGATGGTTGCCGGGTTTCCGGCGGAAACCGTGCAGATGGTCACGCCTTCCTCGATGCAGACATCGGCGATCTCGTCGATTCGGTTGTTCTCCATAATGAGGTTCACGGCAAAGGGCTTGTCGGTAAGCGATTTGGCAGTGCGGATCTCGTCACGCATATACTCGGGCGTGTCGAAGCCGCACTGGATAACGCCAAGGGCACCGGCGTTGGAAACGGCAGCAGCAAATTTTCCGTCGGTAATGTGCGCCATAGCACCCTGGATAATCGGGTATTCGATTCCAAGAAGATCGCAAAGCTCGGTTTTCATGATGCAAATCCCTCCATTGAACAAAGATGCAAGTTTTCGGGAAGATCCCAAAGCGAAGCATAGCATTAATAAAGAAGGGGTTAAGCAAGTGCAGCACTGCGTGTATGCGGGATAGGCGAATGGCAAAAGCTTCTTTTGTGGCGCTTATGAAGGAGTCGTGAATAGGCGCAGCGAAGCATGGGCTGGTGCGATCCGCCGCGAAGCTTTGTGAAAACCCAGGTAAATCGGCATGTTTGCTTGCTGGCAGCTGAAAGCCGCATATTTATTTGCGGGGAATAGTGAAAACTTGTTGCATCGGGTGGCAAAGGCGGTACTATAGCTAAGCCCTCGAACGGGGGAAGCGAGCCGCAATGCGGCGAGCGGGCCGCCCGCCCGAAACTTTCTCAAAAAAGTTCTTGACACGGCGGCCGCGGGAAAGTAGAGTACTTTCTTGCGCGAACGGCACAGCCGCTTCGCAGCCGGGGCCGAAGGCCCTGGCGGGAACCTTCAAAACTGGATACTGTGAGAAACGGAATTCAAGTCAGATTCAAACCCGTCTTTCCTGGCGCGGCCGACAGAACGGCCGGGCCGGAGACGAAACAATTACTAGAATCAATCTTTCTTTTCAACGGAGAGTTTGATCCTGGCTCAGGATGAACGCTGGCGGCGTGCTTAACACATGCAAGTCGAACGATTAACCCACCTTCGGGTGGTCATAGAGTGGCGAACGGGTGAGTAACACGTGACCAACCTGCCCCTTGCACCGGGATAACCCAGGGAAACCTGCGCTAATACCGGATACTCCGGCGGGCCCGCATGGGCCGGCCGGGAAAGCCCAGACGGCAAGGGATGGGGTCGCGGCCCATTAGGTAGACGGCGGGGTAACGGCCCACCGTGCCCGCGATGGGTAGCCGGGTTGAGAGACCGATCGGCCACATTGGGACTGAGATACGGCCCAGACTCCTACGGGAGGCAGCAGTGGGGAATTTTGCGCAATGGGGGAAACCCTGACGCAGCAACGCCGCGTGCGGGACGAAGGCCTTCGGGTTGTAAACCGCTTTCAGCAGGGAATATGGTGAAGGTACCTGCAGAAGAAGCTCCGGCTAACTACGTGCCAGCAGCCGCGGTAATACGTAGGGAGCGAGCGTTATCCGGAATCATTGGGCGTAAAGCGCGCGTAGGCGGCCCGCCAAGCGGGGTCTCAAATCTGGGGGCTCAACCTCCAGCCGGACCCCGAACTGTCGGGCTCGAGTGCGGTAGAGGAAGGTGGAATTCCCAGTGTAGCGGTGAAATGCGCAGATATTGGGAAGAACACCGATGGCGAAGGCAGCCTTCTGGGCCGCCACTGACGCTGAGGCGCGAAAGCTAGGGGAGCGAACAGGATTAGATACCCTGGTAGTCCTAGCCGTAAACGATGGGCACTAGGTGTGGGGGAGCATCTCCTCCGTGCCGCAGCCAACGCATTAAGTGCCCCGCCTGGGGAGTACGGCCGCAAGGCTAAAACTCAAAGGAATTGACGGGGGCCCGCACAAGCAGCGGAGCATGTGGCTTAATTCGAAGCAACGCGAAGAACCTTACCAGGGCTTGACATCAAGGTGAAGCGGCGGAGACGCCGTGGCCGAGAGGAGCCTTGACAGGTGGTGCATGGCTGTCGTCAGCTCGTGTCGTGAGATGTTGGGTTAAGTCCCGCAACGAGCGCAACCCCTGTCGCATGTTGCCAGCATTAGGTTGGGGACTCATGCGAGACTGCCGGCGTCAAGCCGGAGGAAGGTGGGGACGACGTCAAGTCATCATGCCCCTTATGCCCTGGGCTGCACACGTGCTACAATGGCCGGCACAGCGGGCTGCGACTCCGCGAGGAGGAGCGAATCCCTCAAAGCCGGCCCCAGTTCGGATCGCAGGCTGCAATTCGCCTGCGTGAAGCCGGAGTTGCTAGTAATCGCGGATCAGCACGCCGCGGTGAATACGTTCCCGGGCCTTGTACACACCGCCCGTCACACCACCCGAGTCGTCTGCACCCGAAGTCGCCGGCCCAACCTTTCAGGGGGGAGGCGCCGAAGGTGTGGAGGGTAAGGGGGGTGAAGTCGTAACAAGGTAGCCGTACCGGAAGGTGCGGCTGGATCACCTCCTTTCTAGGGAGACACGTTAAGTGCCACTCCACGGTCGAGCAGAGCTCCCGTGGCCTGGAAGACAACCACGGGGCATCCCGCCCCGGTCTGGCTAAAGGAAAAGCCGCCTCACAGTACCCAGCTTCGAGGGTCTCCCGCCATGCGCGAGCACGCGCACGGGGCACCTTGAGAGTTGCATAGCGTTTGAAAGTGAATCAACGAATCACTCATCTAATCTCAATCGATTCAGATTGTGCACACAGACATCAATCAACGAGTCTGCAGAAGTGTGATTCGCATCCATATCACGATCGTGAATGTATGATCGATACCCAAATTACTTTATCAGGAATGATCTAAAGATAACTTGCTAGATGAAGATACTAAGGGCACACGGTGGATGCCTTGGCATAGGAAGCCGATGAAGGACGCGACAAGCTGCGATAAGCCGCGGAGAGGCGCAAATGGCCTTAGACCCGCGGATCTCCGAATGGGGGAACCCAGGCGGGGCAACGCCCGCCTGTCTCCGCCTGAACGCATAGGGCGGAAGACGGCAACCCGGGGAACTGAAACATCTAAGTACCCGGAGGAAAGGAAATCAACCGAGACTGCGCGAGTAGCGGCGAGCGAAAGCGCAACAGCCTAAACCCTTGCACGTGTAAGCCTCCAGGCGTTGCTGCAAGAGGTGTCGTGGGACTTCCATGGCGTAGCTGGAGCTGCGCCGCATGGTCAAAAACCGTCGCTTTAGGGGAACGGCCTGGGAAGGCCGGCCGGAGAGGGTGAGAGCCCCGTACCCGAAATCGCGACGGCCATGGGAAGGATCCCGAGTACCGCCGGACACGTGAAACCCGGTGGGAATCTGGGGGGACCACCCTCCAAGGCTAAGCACTCTCCTATGACCGATAGCGAACCAGTACCGTGAGGGAAAGGTGAAAAGCACCCCGAGAGGGGAGTGAAACAGTACCTGAAACCGTGTGCCTACAAGCAGTCGGAGCACCCATGCGGTGTGACGGCGTGCCTTTTGTAGAATGAGCCAGCGAGTTGCGGTATGCGGCGAGGTTAAGGTTTGAACCGAGCCGCAGTGAAAGCGAGCCTTTAAGATGGCGATTGAGTCGCATGCCGCAGACGCGAAGCCGGGTGATCTATCCATGGGCAGGCTGAGGCAGAGGTAAGACTCTGTGGAGGGCCGAACCCACTTCGGTTGAAAACGGAGGGGATGACCTGTGGATAGGGGTGAAAGGCCAATCAAACCCGGAGATATCTCGTTCTCCCCGAAATAGCTTTAGGGCTAGCCTCGATCGCTTACCCTGGGTGGTAGAGCACTGGATCCACGAGGGGGCTTCACCGCCTACCAACCGGAACCAAACTCCGAATGCCCAGGGTCCCGAGATCGGGAGTCAGAACATGTGGGCTAAGCCGTGTGTTCGAGAGGGAAACAGCCCAGACCGCCTGCTAAGGTCCCCAAATCAACGCTGAGTGGCAAAGGATGTGCGTTTGCCTAGACAACCAGGATGTTGGCTTAGAAGCAGCCATGCATTTAAAGAGTGCGTAACAGCTCACTGGTCAAGTGGACATGCGCCGACAATACACGGGGCTAAGCGTTGTACCGAAGCAGCGGACTGTTTTATCAGTGGTAGGGGAGCTTTCCGCGGGGGGAGAAGCCCCAGGGCGACCTGGAGTGGACCGCGCGGAAGTGAGAATGCTGGCATGAGTAACGAGAGAGGGGCGGGAAACCCCTCCGCCGTAAGCCTAAGGGTTCCTGGGCAAGGCTAATCCTCCCAGGGTCAGTCGGGAGCTAAGGCGAGGCCGACAGGCGTAGCCGATGCACAACAGGCGGATATTCCTGTACCACCATGCCGCGTTTGACGACGGGGTGACGGAGAAGGGTAGCCGGGCGGGGTTCTGGACGTCCCCGTGAAAGCGCGTAGGGCGGCTGCGTTGGCAAATCCGCGCAGCCATGTGCCTGAGACGTTAGACGAAGCTTCGAGTGAAGCCGGTGAGCCCATGCTTCCAAGAAAAACCCCTAAGGAGCGAGCATGGTGCCCGTACCAAAACCGACACAGGTAGGCGGGTAGAGCATACCAAGGCGATCGGGAGAACCATGGTTAAGGAACTCGGCATACTGACCCCGTAACTTCGGGAGAAGGGGTGCCCCCTGCGGTGACTGGGCTTGCCCCACGAGCGGCGGGGGGTCGCAGCGAAACGGCCCAAGCGACTGTTTACCAAAAACACAGGACTCTGCCAAGCCGCAAGGCGACGTATAGGGTCTGACGCCTGCCCGGTGCTGGAAGGTTACGCGGATGCGTTAGCGCAAGCGAGGCGCTGAAGCCAAGCCCCAGTAAACGGCGGCCGTAACTATAACGGTCCTAAGGTAGCGAAATTCCTTGTCGGGTAAGTTCCGACCTGCACGAATGGCGTAACGACTTGGGCGCTGTCTCAACCATGGACCCGGTGAAATTGTATTATTCGTGAAGATGCGAATTACCTGCGGAAGGACGGAAAGACCCCGTGAACCTTTACTGCAGCTTGGCATTGGCTGTTGGTGCGGTGCGTAGAGGATAGGCAGGAGCCGGAGAACCGCGAGCGCCAGCTCGCGGGGAGGCGCCCTTGGAATACTGCCCTCACCGCATCGGCAGCCTAACGCGGCGCCCTCATCGGGGCCGCGGACCGTGCCAGGTGGGTAGTTTGACTGGGGCGGTCGCCTCCTAAAATGTAACGGAGGCGTGCGTAAGGTTCGCTCAGGGCGGTCGGCAATCGCCCGCAGAGC